>NZ_JBNNJZ010000050.1:0-32684 GCF_050270335.1 Streptomyces sp. NPDC059900 | reverse complement strand
ACCCGCACTTCCACCAGGGCTTCTACCGCTGGCTGGCCTACGCCCAGTCCAAGACGGCGAACGCGCTCTTCGCCCTGCACCTCGACACCGTGGGCGCGGCAGGCAACGGCGTACGGGCCTTCTCCGTGCACCCCGGCAGCATCCTCACTCCGCTCCAGCGCCACATCCCCCGCGAGGAGCAGCTCGCGCAGGGCTGGATGTCCGACGACGGCACACCGGCGCAGGGCTTCAAGACCCCGGCGCAGGGCGCGGCCACGGCGGTCTGGGCGGCGACGTCACCGCTGCTGGACGCCCATGGCGGCGCGTACTGCCAGGACTGCGACGTCGCGGAGCCCGCCACGACGGACGACATGCTGATCGGCGGCGTCAAGCCGTGGGCCAGGGACCCGGAGTCGGCGGCCCGCCTCTGGCAACTCTCCGCGGAGCTCACGGAGTTGGGCGGCGCCCTGGCATGATGACGGCATGACCCCGGACCGGCACGACGAGTGGATCACCGTCGCCTCGTACGAGAACGCCCCGGCCGGCCACGGCCGCTCGCCGCTCTGCGCGGTTGACTGCGTGAGCGGGGCATCGACTGGATGCCGTTCGCGCCGGACGAGGTGTACGTGGACCACATGTGCGGCCCGGGGCCGGACGGTCACTGGCGCGGCTCTCTCGTGATCCATGTCCGGGCGGACGCACTCCGCCCGCTGGGCCTGCACCCGGACCAGCCCGCGTCCCGCGTGGCCGGCCCCTCGCCACCGGCCTGGTGGCACGCGGCGGCGGAACGGCAGCGCCGTTAGGCCCGTGCGGTGTGCGTCAGGATCGCTTCCGCGAGGGGGCCGTGTACCGCCGGGGGCAGCGCGTGTCCCATGCCCGCGATCTCCACCACCTGGCTGCCGCCGCCGATGACCTGCGCCAGGTGGTGCGGATGCGGGGGCGGGAAGACGGGTTCGGCCGTGGCGGAGACGGCGAGCACGGGGACCTTCGTGGCGGCCAGTTCGCCGGTGCGGAGCATGTGGGAGTCGTCGGCCCTGGCGTGGGCCGTCGAGGCGACGTGGGTGCCGGTGTGCGTGATGATCCGGCGCTCCAGATCGCGGAAGTACGCGTCGTCGACGTCGAGCATGCCGCCGTTCAGGACGCGCCAGTGCTCCACCCTGCGGTCCAGTTCGGCCTCCACGCCCTTGTCCTCGACCGGGCGGGACCACATCTGGAGAACCTCCGGATGGATGCCGGGGAGTTCGGCGACCGGGATCTCCGTGCCGTCCGGGGCCGCGTACGGCGTTTCGCTGAGCGCGCACGTGCCGATCAGGGTGGCGCTGAGAACGCGCTCCGGGTGGTCGGCCAGGACGAGCTGGGTCAGCATCCCGCCGAGGGACATGCCCACCAGGTGCGCCCGCTCGACCCCGAGGCCGTCCAGGACCGCCACGGCGTCCCGCGCCAGGTCGGTGATCGCGTACGGGTGCTCGTCGAAGGCGGTGGTGGAGCGCCCCGTGTCCCGGTGGTCGTAGCGGATGACCTGATGGCGGGCGGCGAGCGCGTCGACCAGGGCGTCGGGCCAGCCGAGGCCGGCTGCCTGGGCGCCCATGACCAGGAGCAGCGCGGGCGCGTCGGGCGCACCGCGCCGCTCCGTCCAGAGGCGGACGCCGGGGGCGACGTCGACGTACTGCTGCGTGGGCCGCATGTGCGGGACGTGCTGCATGGGAAGACCTCCGGGCCGGCGCACTCTCGACGAAACGAACGGGAAGACGGAACGATACGTATCGTCTCGTCGATCTCGAGTGACGTCAACCCCGAGCAGCCGTCACCCGGTGCTCCCTAGAACCCGCCGCCCCCGAAGTCCCCGCCCCCGCCGAAGTCCCCGCCCCCGAAACCGCCCCCGAAGTCACCGGGGTCGAAGTCCGAGCCCGAGTAGTCGCCGCCCTCGAACCCGGCGCCCGCCCCGCCGCCGAAGTCGCCGTACCCCGCGCCGTAGTCCGCCGCGTAGGCGGGGCTCGCCATCATGCCGCCCAGCATCGTGCCGACCAGGAGGCCCGGCAGCAGGCCGCCGCCGAAGTAGCCGCCGGCCCAGGGGCCGTACGCCGGGCCCGCCTCCCAGTACGGGCGCCGCTCCCCCGAGTCCGTGGCCACCGTCCGGGACATGGGCTCCTCGCCGTCCGCCAGACGCGTCGCGTCCGCCAGGCAGACCGGGACCGTCCGCTCGGTCCCGCCCGGCGGCGCCCACTGCGCGTCCTTCACCGAGGGGCCGTGGCGCGGGTCGAAGAAGCAGGGCGCACGACGCTCCGGCAGCGCCCGGCCTTCCCGGCGCGCGGCGAGGAGAGCGAGCGAGAAGCGGCCGTCCTCCAGGGACTGGGTGACGGCCCGCACCTGCTCGGGCCGCTGTGCCGCCGCCATGAACGACTTCGCGTTCTCGTACGAGTCCAGGGCGCGTTCGTAGTCGGCGCGCATCGCGTCGTCCGCGCCCGCCTCCGCGGGGTGGAAGTCGAGGCGGTCCAGTTCCTCGCCGTACGCCGTGATGTCCTCGTCCACCACGACCCGCAGCTTTTCCAGGGCCGCCCGCTGCTCCTCGGCCCGCCGCCTGCGGTTGCGCCGGACCACCGCGTACGCGGCCCCGCCGCCCGCGACGAGCACCGCGCCGACGCCGACCAGAGCGGCCACGTTGACGCCGTCGTCGGAACCGGCGGCGCCCCACGAGTCGGGCGCCGAGCCCCGTGCGTCCTTCACGGCCTGGTCGACGAAGGCGTTGAGCTGGGTCTTGGTGTCAGCCTCGTCGCCGTACGTCGTGACGAGGTTGGAGACGGCGTTGCTGCCCAGGACCTGCTGGTCGGCCTTCGCGTCGAAGGCGTCACCGAGCCGGATGCCGTACAGGCCCGTCACACCGGTCTCGGTGCGCAGCTTGTTGAAGAGATCCTTCTTCGGGAAGTCCGCGGGCAGCACCGCCACGAAGACCGGCTTGTCGGCGTCCTTGATCTTCTGCGCGAGGGCCTTCGTGTCGGCGCCGGACAGCTGGTCCGAGGCGGCCGGGTCCACGTACACCGGGCTCTTCTCCCAGGCGTCGGCCACCGCCGGGACGCTCGCGGCCCGCACCCCGGCGGCGGCGCCGGGCGCCGCCGTGAACGACACGGCACCCAGAGCCACGAGAAGCCCGGACAGCGCGACACCTATTCGCTTCGCCCCATTGTTCATACTTCGAAGCTAACTCAGCCGGGCCGCGGACGGAGGTCCGCGGCGGTCCCGGTTTCCTACTCCACGGGCTCGACGCCCGCCCGCAGCAGGCCGTACGTGTAGGCGTCCTCAAGGGCCTGCCACGACGCCGCGATGACGTTCTCCGCGACGCCCACCGTCGACCACTCCCCGTCGCCGTCACTGGTGGAGATCAGCACCCGGGTGGTGGAGGACGTGCCGTGCTTGCCCTCCAGGATGCGGACCTTGTAGTCGACGAGGTCCATCTTGGCGAGCTGGGGGTAGATCCGTTCGAGGCCGACCCGCAGCGCCCGGTCGAGCGCGTTGACCGGGCCGTTGCCCTCCGCCGTGGCGACGATGCGCTCGCCCTTGGCCCACAGCTTCACGGTCGCCTCGTTGGCGTGCGTGCCGTCGGGCCGGTTCTCGACGATGCCCCGCCAGGACTCGACACGGAAGTACCGCCGGGCGCGGCCCTCGGCCTCCTCGCGGAGCAGCAGCTCGAAGGAGGCGTCCGCCGCCTCGTACGTGTAGCCGTTGAGCTCGCGCTCCTTGACCCGCTCGACGACCCGGCCCACCAGCTCGCGGTCGTCGCCGAGGTCGACGCCGAGCTCCTTGCCCTTGAGCTCGATGGAGGCGCGGCCCGCCATGTCCGAGACCAGCATCCGGATGCGGTTGCCCACGAGGTCCGGGTCGATGTGCTGGTAGAGGTCCGGGTCGATCTTGATGGCGGAGGCGTGCAGGCCCGCCTTGTGGGCGAAGGCCGATACGCCCACGTAAGGCTGATGCGTGGAGGGGGTGAGGTTGACGACCTCGGCGATGGCGTGCGAGACGCGGGTCATCTCGCGCAGCGCGCCCTCGGGCAGGACCTGCTTGCCGTACTTGAGCTCGAGGGCGCCGACGACGGGGAAGAGGTTGGCGTTGCCGACCCGCTCGCCGTAGCCGTTGGCGGTGCACTGCACGTGCGTGGCTCCCGCGTCGACGGCGGCGAGGGTGTTGGCGACGGCGCAGCCCGTGTCGTCCTGGGCGTGGATGCCGAGCCGGGCGCCGGTGTCGGCGATGACGGTGCCGACGATCGCCTTGATCTGGGCGGGGAGCATGCCGCCGTTGGTGTCGCACAGGACGACGACGTCGGCGCCCGCCTCGGACGCGTTGCGGGCGACGGACTTCGCGTACTCGGGGTTGGCGCGGTAGCCGTCGAAGAAGTGCTCGCAGTCGACGAAGACGCGCCGCCCCTGCTCCACGAGGTAGGAGACGGTGTCCCGCACCATCTCCAGGTTCTCCTCCAAGGTGGTGCGCAGAGCGAGTTCGACGTGCCGGTCATGGGACTTGGCGACGAGCGTGATGACCGGGGCTCCGGACGCCAGCAGGGCGTTGACCTGCGGGTCCGTGGCCGCCGAGCCACCCGCGCGGCGGGTGGCGCCGAAGGCGACGAGCTGGGCGTGCCGGAAGGTGATCTCTTGCTGCGCGCGGGCGAAGAACTCGGTGTCGCGGGGGTTGGCACCCGGCCAGCCGCCCTCGATGAAGCCCACGCCGAAGTCGTCCAGGTGCCGGGCGATGGTCAGCTTGTCCGCGACGGTCAGGTTGATTCCCTCGCGCTGCGCGCCGTCGCGCAGCGTGGTGTCAAAGACGTGGAACGAATCGTCGGGTGTGCTGGTTTCCGTCATGCTGATCTGGCTCCTGTGTCGGATCTCGGTCTACCGGAATGACCGGCTCCACCGCCTCAATGATCCCCCGCGCTCCGCGTCCGGCTGATGTTGGGCCAGGAAACGAAAAAACCCCTCGTGGGTACGAGAGGTTTGCGCGCGGGTCTGAGAGACGACGGTGTCCGCCCGTACATGGTGGTACGAGACGGTCACTGCGGACCGGCGCGCCTGCTGCCAATAATCATGGCGAACGAGAGCACGGTGGCAGCCTGCCACAGCCCGCGCACACCGCGCTGCCCCGTCTCACCATGCGGGCGGCGCATGGACGCGCCGCCCGCGTGGCGTGGACCCCGGCTCTACCGCAGGTGCCGTACGAAGATGTCCCGCACCTCATTGGTGTCACCGGCCACCAGGTTCGTGGCGTCCGACGAGAACGCCACGGTCTTCGCGTCCGCGTCCATCCCGAAGTGGGACACGCGGGAGTCGGCGTCGCCGCCGCCCTGCGGCACGTCCACGCGCTGGTTCTTGCCGGTGCGCAGATCGCGGACGTAGAGCGAGCCCTGGCCCGGATCGCCGGCGACGAGACCGGAGGCGCTGGAATTGAACACGACACGGCGGCCGTCCGGAGTGATCCGGGCCTCGATCGAGTCGCCGTCGGTCTGGCCGCCCGCGGCGTCGTACACGATCCGCTCGATGGCGTCGGTGCGCAGGTCGATGCGGAAGATGTCGTACTTCTCGTTGGTGTCGCCGGGGACGAGATCGCCGGATCGCGCGGCGAAGACGCCGTAGCGTCCGTCGCGGCTCAGCGATTCCACGCCGACCTCACGGTCGGCGCCCGACGGCGTGAGGTCCAGGCGCCTGCCCTCGCCCGCCTTCACGTCGTAGATGTAGGTCCGCCCGTCGCGGCCCGGGCGCTGCTGGCCTATGGAGTAGCCGATGTGGCTGCCGTCGGCGCTCGTGGTGAACTGCGCGATGTAGTACGAGGAACTGGCGCCGCCCGTGACGATCTCGCTGATCCGCTTGGTGGTGCCCTTCTTGCGGTCGCGGACGTACACGCCGCTGTTCATCCCGTCGACGTAGTCGCCGTTGTCCTTGAGCTGCGAGACGAACGCGACGTACCGGCCGTCCGCGCTCGTCCGCGCGGCCGTCGTGCCCTCTCCGGTCACGGGCTTGTCCGCGTCCGAGAGGCTGACGAGCTCGGTCCGCTTCTTCTTGAGGTCGCGCAGGTAGATGCCGCTGTAGTAATTGCCGTCCTTGTCGTACGAGACGGCGGCGAAGGTCACGTAGCGGCCGTCGCCGCTGATGGTCGGCCGCTGGCCCGTGAAGTCGGTGAACTCGGCGCCGGAGTCCTGCACGCTGACCCGTTCGACCGTGCCGCGCTTCAGGTCGCGGACATAGACGTCGGGCCAGGTGTCGGTGTCGCCCGGCACGAGGTTCTTCGCCTCCGTCGAGAAGACCACGTAACGCCCGTCGTCGCTGACGTCCGGCAACTCCGACGCCCCGTCGGCCTGCGTCCCGCCCCGGCCGACGCTGACGCGTTCGGTGCTCGCGGCGGCGCCGGGCGCCGCGGACGCGGCAGGCAGGGTGGCGGCCGTGACCGCGGCGACGAGTGCCGCGGCGGCCAGGGCGGCGCGGCGCTTGGTTCTGTGCATGCTTCAAATCCCCCGTGGTGTGCGGATGTTCAGTGCGTGCAATGTCTGTGATGCGCGGGATGCTCTTATGGTTGCGGTGTTCCTGGAACTGTCCGCTTGAAGATGTCGCTCACGCCGTTCGTGTCGCCCGGCACGATGTCCGGGTCGTCCGAGGCGTAGACGATGCCGCGGCCCTTGTCGGCGAACGCCCCTGCCGTGGCGCCTCCGTTGTGGCCGATCGTCCGCTCACGGCCGCTGGGCAGGTGGCGCAGCCTGATGTCGGACTGTCCGTCGCCGTGGACGCCGTACAGGAGCTGACGGCCGTCCCTGCTGACCGCCTGCGCGCTTCCTCCCGCGAAGTGCTGGACTTTCCCCGTGCGCAGGTCCCGTACGTAGGCGCCGTCCGGGCCGTTCATCGCCACCGTGCGGCCGTTGACCTGCGCCAGCTCGGACGGGGTGCCGTCGTCGACGCGGGTGAGGCTGCCCGTGGTGCGGTCGCGGAGCCAGACCCGGGCGGTGCCCTTGTCCTCGTAGGCGACGTAGCGGCCGTCGGAGCTGATGGACGGGTCCACCATGTCGCGGGCCGCGTCGGGCGGTCCGTCGCTGATGACCTCGCGGGTGTCGCTCTCGCGGTCGTAGACCTCGACGCGCCGGGGATCTCCCGGATGCTGCGGCTGGAGGTCGTAGGCGATGTAGCGGCCGTTCGCGCTGATGGCCGGCGAGGACGCGCTGTACTTGAAGCCCCGGCCGTCGATCTGCTTGATCTCCCCCGTGGTCAGGTCGGTGAGGAAGACGTTGATGCCGTGCGAGCCCCAGCCGGTGTGCGCCGCGTACCGCCCGTCGTCGCTGATCACGGGCGCGGCCATGGAGTTCCGCAGGCGCTTGACCTCACCGGTCCGAAGGTCCTTCACGAACGCCCAGTCGTACGGTCCTTGATGCCCCTGTGTCAGGTTCTCCGCGTCGCTGTAGAAGGCGACGTAGCGGCCGTTCCCCGAGATGGACGCGGTACGGGAGGGCCCGTCGGCCTCGGTCCCGTCGGCCGCGGTGCTCACGCGCTCCACCCGCGGCGCGGACGGCCCGTGCGGCGCGTCCTGCGCCGCGGCCGGTAACGCCGTCGCGCCGAGTGCCGTGACCAGCAAGGCGCTCCCGGACAGCAAGGACACACGCCCGGCAACGGACACACCTCTGGCAGTGGACATGGCTTCCCCCAAAACCTGTCGCAGCCCCCGGCCCGATACCGAGGGCCCACGGGGATACAAGCGCACCACCAGGAGACGCACAATCCGCAGGAACGCGTACAACCTAGACGGGGATATCCGGGTCCTGTGCGGCACCGGAGGCGAGTGCTCCGTCCAGGAACTCCCTGACGTGCGCGAGGATCTGGTCACGCCCGGTGCCGCGCAGGCCGATCGCCACATGGATGGAGAACCCGTCGAGCAGCGCCCGCAGGCGGGCCGCGAACCGGTCGGGATCGAGCGCCCCGAACTCGCCCCGCGATACGCCTTCGGCGAGCAGCGCCACCAGGTCCCGGTGCCAGGCGCTCTCGATGGCGACCTGCCGGTCGCGCTCGTCCTCGTCGGCGTTCAGGGAGCGGTTCCAGACCTCCAGCCAGAGCGTCCAGTGGGGGTCGCCGGGGCCGTCGGGGACGTACAGATCGACGTACGCGTCAAGGCGCTCGCGGGCCGTTCCGCGCCGGGCGAGCAGCCTGCCGCGTGCGGTGCCGAGCGCGGACTCGCTCCACTCCAGGGTGCGCAGGAGCAGTTCGTCCTTGGTGCGGAAGTAGTAGAGGAGGTGGCCGCTGCTCATGCCGACCTCACGGCCGAGCGCGGCCATGGTCAGCTTCTCCAGGCCGCGCTCGGCGATCATCTCCATGGCGCAGGCCAATACGTCCTCGCGCGGTGGGGCGTTCTTCCGCGCGCGGGCCTGACCTGCCATTTCGTTCTCCTTGATCACACCTTCGGCTGCTGCTGGGTGATGCAGTGGATGCCACCACCCCCGGCAAAGATCGTACGGGCGTCGACGAGCGTCACGGTCCGGTCCGGGAAGAGACCGCGGAAGATGCCCGCCGCGATCTCGTCGTTCGGGTCGCCGAAGGCGCACAGGACGACGCCGCCGTTGCAGAGGTAGTGGTTGATGTAGGAGTAGTCGACCCAGCCCTCGGCGTCCTTCAGGACGGTCGGGGCGGGCACCTCGACGATCCGCAGGGTGCGGCCGCGCGCGTCCGTCTGTCCGGTGAGGGCGGCGACGATCTCCTTGCTGACCTCGTGGTCGGGGTGATCGGGGTTGCGCTGGGAGTGGACGAGGACCACGCCGGGCGCGGCGAAGGCGGCGACGATGTCGACGTGGCCGAGGGTGCCGAAGCCGTGGCCGGGGTAGTCGGCGGTGAGGCCGCGCGGCAGCCAGATCGCCTTGGTGGTGCCGAGGCGGGCGTGGATCTCCGCCTCGACCTGCTCCTTGGTCCAGCCGGGGTTGCGCTCGGGGCCGAGCTGCACCGTCTCGGTGAGCAGGACGGTGCCCTCGCCGTCGACGTGGATGCCGCCGCCCTCGTTCACCAGCGTCGAGGGGTACGTCCGGGCTCCGGCGAGGTCGGCGACGTACGCGCCGACCTTCGCGTCGTGGTCCCAGCGGGCCCACTCCTGGGCGCCCCAGCCGTTGAACGTCCAGTCGACGGCGGCGAGGCCGCCTTTGCCGTCGGTGAGGAACGTCGGCCCGATGTCCCGCATCCAGGCGTCGTCGAGCTCCCGCTCCACCACCTCGATGTCCGGGCCGAGGAGCTCCGACGCGTACGCGGCCTGCGCGGGTCCGCAGACCACGGTGACCGGCTCGAAGCGGCGTACGGCACGGGCGACGTTCGCCCAGGCGAGGCGGGACTCGTCCAGGCCCGAGGGATCGTCGAAGGTCGGGTTGGGGCACGGCCACGCCATCCAGGTGCGCTCGTGCGGGGCCCACTCGGCGGGCATGCGGAAGCCGTCGGCGGCTGCGCTCATGACGTACACCCTTAAAGGAAGTAGAGGCGGTTGAGGGAGACCGAGTCGGCGGGCTCGGAGCGGACCGGGTCGCCGTCGAGCGTGACCAGGCCGGAGCGCTGGTCGACGTCGATGGAGCCGGTGCGGGAGTTCAGGCGCAGATCGGCGGGCCCGATGCCGCGGGTGCCGCGCACGGCGACGCGGCGACGCCGGGTCGGCATCGAGTCGTTGCCCTGGTCGACGGCGGCCTGCGCGACGAAGGCCACCGAGATGTCGGCGGGCGTCGCGCCGTACGAACCGAACTGCGGGCCCAGGACGAGCGGTTCGCAGGTGTCGGTGGCGGCGTTCGGGTCGCCCACGACTCCGTAGGCGGGGAAGCCGGACTTCAGGACCAACTGCGGCTTGGCACCGAAGTATTCGGGCCGCCACAGGACGACGTCGGCCATCTTGCCGACCTCGATGGAGCCGACCTCGTGCGCGAGGCCGTGGGCGATGGCGGGGTTGATGGTCAGCTTGGCCATGTAGCGCAGGACGCGGGCGTTGTCGTCGCCCGCGCCGTCGCCGTCCATGGGGCCGAGTTCGGCCTTCATCTTCCCGGCCATGGCGAAGGTCCTGCGTACGGTCTCGCCCGCGCGCCCCATGCCCTGGGCGTCGGAGGAGGTGATGCCGATGGCGCCCAGGTCGTGCAGCACGTCCTCGGCGCCCATCGTCCCGGCGCGGATGCGGTCGCGGGCCATCGCGGCGTCGCCCGGCAGGTCCGTCTTCAGGTCGTGGACGGAGACGATCATGCCGTAGTGCTCGGCGACGGCGTCGCGCCCGAAGGGCAGCGTGGGGTTGGTGGAGGAGCCGATCACGTTCGGCACGCCCGCCATCTTCAGGACGTTGGGCACGTGCCCGCCGCCGCAGCCCTCGATGTGGAAGGCGTGGATGGTCCGCCCTTCCAACACCTTCAGGGTGTCCTCGACGGAGAGGCATTCGTTCAACCCGTCGCTGTGCAGGGCGACTTGTACGTCGTGTTCCTCGGCGACCCGCAGTGCGGTGTCCAGGGCGCGCGTGTGGGCGCCCATGTCCTCGTGCACCTTGAAGCCCGACGCGCCGCCCTCGGCGAGCGCCTCGATCAGCGGGGCGTCGTGCGAGGACGAACCCCGGCCCAGGAAGCCGATGTTGACCGGCCAGGCGTCGAAGGCGTTGAACGCGTGGCGCAGCGCCCACGGGGAGTTGACGCCGACGCCCCACACGGGCCCGAATTCCTGGCCGATGATCGTGGTGACGCCGGAGGCGAGCGAGGCCTCCATGATGCGCGGCGAGAGCAGATGGACGTGCGTGTCCACGGCTCCGGCGGTGGCGATCAGGCCCTCGCCCGACACGATGGACGTGCCGGTGCCGACCACGACGTCGACCCCGTCGAGGGTGTCCGGGTTACCGGCCCGCCCTATGGCGTGGATGCGGCCTTGCCGGATGCCGATCGACACCTTGCGGATGCCCTGCACGGCGTCGATCACCAGGACGTTGCTGATCACGACGTCACAGGTCTCGCGGACGGCGGCGGCCTTCAGGTGCAGGCCGTCGCGGGCCGTCTTGCCGAAACCGGCGAGGAATTCCTCCCCGTGCTTCTGCGCGTCGGACTCCACCCGGACGGTCAGGCCCGAGTCGCCGAGCCGGACGCGGTCGCCCGCGCGGGGGCCGTGGGTGGCGGCGTACTCGTACGGGGTGAGGCGGCGCGGTTCGGCGGGGTGGCCTCCGGGGCGGCTCATCGCTCGACCTCCTGCTCGGTGGTTTCCGGTACGCCGAGGTAGCCGCAGGCGGCGGCGCGGCGCAGCGCTTCCTCACGGGCGCCCGGCGCGTCAAGGGGCCCGTCGACCAGGCCGGCGAAGCCGATCGCGATCCGCTCGCCGCCGATCGGAAGGAGCCCGACCTCGACGCTCTCGCCGGGCCCGAAGCGGACCGAGGACCCGGCGGGCACCGCGAGCCGCATGCCGTAGGCGGCAGGGCGGTCGAAGTCGAGCCGGGGGTTGGCCTCGAAGAGGTGGAAGTGCGAGGTCACGGAGACGGGGACGGTGGCGGTGTTGTGCACGGCGATCGTCGCGACCGGCGCGAGGTCCGCGTGCTCGGGGCCGGGGAGCAGCGCCCCCGGAGCCTCGCTGCCGAGGCCCGCTCCCTCCCCCGCGCCGATCGGCTGCGAGACGACCGCGAGCCGGGATCCGTCGTCGAAGACGGCCTCCACATGCACCTCGGTCACGACATCGGCGACGCCCGGCAGGACGTCGTCGGGCCCGAGAACCGAGCGTGCCCGCTCGATCGCCTCGGCGAGCCGGGCGCCGTCGCGGGCCGCCTCGCACACCGTGTCCGCGATCAGCGCGGTCGCCTCGGGGACGTTGAGTCTGAGGCCGCGCGCCTTGCGGGCCCTGGCCAGCTCGGCGGCCCCGAAGAGCAGCAGCCGGTCGCGTTCCGTGGGGGTAAGCCGCACGCCACCACACCTCCATCGTTTGAACAACACTCTAACCACGAGATTGACGCGACGGAAACATTGACGTGCGAGCTTGACTCAGGTCACATTGAGCGGCACTCAAATAGTCGAACGGCGACCTGTGTGCGCAGGCCGCCACGATCGAGCGTCAGGGGCACCCTCATGCCGATAGAACAGCGCGGAGTCGACACCATCCCGGACGGGGAACGCACCAGCGGCCCCCGCGATCTCATCTCGATCCTGCTCGGCTCCAACCTCTGCCTCGGGGTGATCGTCTTCGGCTGGCTGCCGGTGTCGTTCGGCCTCGGCTGGTGGGCGTCGGTCACGGCCGTGGTGGCGGGCACGGTGATCGGCACGGCTCTCACGGCACCGCTCGCCCTGGTCTCGCTCCGTACGGGCACGAACCTCTCCACGTCCTCCGGGGCCCAGTTCGGCGTGCGGGGCCGCCTGGTCGGCTCGATCGTGGGCCTCCTGCTCTCCCTCGGCTACACCGCGCTGACCATCTGGATCGGCGGCGACGTGATGGTGGGCGTCCTGCACCGCCTGACGGGGCTTCCGACGGGCGGCCTCTCGTACGGGATCGTGTACGCGCTGCTCGCCGCCGCCACGGTGACGGGCGCGGTGTACGGCTACCGGGTGCTGCTGCGCCTGTCGCGCGTGCTCGCGGTCGGCATGACGGCGCTCCTGGTCCTCGGGGTGGTGGCGTACGCCCCCGACTTCACGACGTCGGCGCTCCCGGAGACGGGCGGCTACCTCCTCGGCTCCTTCTGGCCGACGTGGCTCCTGGCCCTGGTGGCGGCGGGCCTGAGCGGCCCGATCGCCTTCATCACGCTCCTGGGCGACTACACGCGCTACATCTCTCCCGCGCGGCACGGCTCGCGCACGGTCCTGCGCGCCTCATGGGCCGGCCTGCTCGCGGGTCTCCTGGTGCCGCAGCTCTTCGGTACGTTCACGGCGTACGCGGCGGGGGCGGCGCTCGACTACGCGGGGCCGCTGGTCTCCGCATCCCCCGGCTGGTACCTGGTCCCGCTGCTCCTGGCCGCCTCCGCGGGGTCGGTCGGCAACGCGGGCCTGATGCTGTACTCGATGGGCCTGGACCTGGACGCGATCCTGCCGCGCGCCTCGCGGGCCCGGGCGACGTACACGGTGGCGGTGGTGGCCACGGGGTGCGTGTTCGCGGGGCACTACGCGTGGGAGGCGCAGGACGCCATGACGTCCTTCGTGCTCCTGCTCACGGCGATCGGCACGCCCTGGGCGGTGATCACCCTGGTCGGGTTCGCGCGCTGCGGGGGCTCCTACGACGCGCAGGCGCTCCAGGTCTTCAACCGCCGCTCCAGGGGCGGGGTGTACTGGTACCGCGGCGGCTGGAACATCCCGGCGACGGTGAGCTGGGCGCTCGGTGCGGCGGTGGGCCTCGCGGCGGTCTCGCTGCCCTCCTACGAAGGGCCGCTGCTCTCCCTGACCGGCGGGGTGGACTGCAGCTTCCTGCTGTCGGGGGTGGTGGGCGGCCTCGCGTACGTGATCCTGGAGCGCGGACCGGCGCCGGTGCCCGCGCCGGACGGCTCCGACGGCACGGCGGTCAGCGTGCCGGCGCCGTGATCAGCTCGTGCAGGTAGCGCTTGGTGATGACTCCGCCGTACGTGCCGTCGATCAACTGCCTGACGCAGCCGAGCAGTCCGGCCCGCGTCTGCCCGTCGAGGGCACGGTGGCCGGAGTAGGTGCGCAGGACGTCGATGTACTGATCGGCGGTGTAGGTGATGTCGCGCGCGAAGCGCCGCACGGTGACCGGGCCGAGCCCGTCCGCACGGTCGAACTCGGCCGTGTCGGCCCGGACATCGTCCTGCGGGGTCAGCCGCAGGCCCGGCTCGGTGGCGTCGGGGTCCCACCACTCGTAACACCCCTGCACCTCGACCCAGAAGTCCTCGCTCCCCCCGGCGACATGATCTGTGGTGACGACGGCGAGAGTCCCGCCGGTCCGCAGGGCCTGCCGCATCTTGGGCACCCGCACGGCGGGGTCGAGCCAGTGGAAGGCGGTGGCACAGACGACCAGGTCGTACGGCTCCCCGGGCAGCGGCCAGGTCTCGAACTCCCCCACCTCCACCCGGGCCCGCGGATACGGGGCGAGATTGCGCCGGGCCACGGCGGCGAGGGCGGGCCCCAGCTCCACGGCGGTGAGGCCGCTGCCGGTCCGCGCCAGCGGCACGGTCAGCTGGCCCGTACCGGGCGCCACCTCCAGCACGCGGCTGCCGGGCCCCAGGTCCGCCTGCCGGACCAGCGCGTCGACCAGCCCGGAGGGATAGCGGGGCCGGGCCCGCTCGTACAACTCGGCATCCCCGTCGAAGATCCCTCGCAGCATCCCCCCACTGTCGCAGAAGGCCGGTCCCGGAAGGTTCACTTCCGGGACCGGCCGTCGTCCGCGTATCCGCGTAAGCCCTCAGCCGAGGTCATGCATCCAGCCGTGGCGGTCCTCCGCCGTCCCCCGCTGGACGTCGAGCAGCGCCTCGCGCAGCTTCATCGTCACCGGGCCCGGCTCGCCGCCGCTCTGGGTCCACTCGCCCGAGCGGCACTTGACCGTGCCCACCGGGGTGATCACCGCGGCGGTGCCGCAGGCGAAGACCTCCGTCAGGGTGCCCTCGGCGGTGTCCGCCTGCCACTGGTCGATCGAGACCCGCGCCTCCTGCGACTCGTAGCCGAGGTCACGGGCGACCGTGAGCAGCGAGTCACGGGTGATTCCGGCGAGGAGCGAGCCCGTCAGGGTCGGCGTGACGATCTTGTCCCCGTACACGAAGTACAGGTTCATGCCGCCGAGCTCTTCGACCCACTTGTGCTCCACGGCGTCCAGGTACGCGACCTGGTCGCAGCCCTTCTCCGCGGCCTCGGCCTGCGCGAGCAGGGACGCCGCGTAGTTGCCACCGGTCTTGGCGTCGCCCACGCCGCCGGGGACGGCGCGCACGCGGTCCTCCGACAGCCAGATCGAGACGGGCTTGACGCCACCGGGGAAGTACGCGCCCGCGGGCGACGCGATGACGATGAAGAGGTACTCGTTGGCCGGCTTCACGCCGAGCCCGACCTCACTGGCGATCATGAACGGCCGCAGGTACAGCGACTCCTCGCCGCCGTGCGCCGGAACCCACGCCTTGTCCGCCTTCACCAGCGCGTCGCACGCCTCGATGAACGTCTCGACCGGCAGCTCCGGCATGGCCAGGCGCCGCGCGGAACGCTGGAAGCGCTCCGCGTTGGCCTCGGGGCGGAAGGAGGCCACCGAGCCGTCGGGGCGGCGGTAGGCCTTGAGGCCCTCGAAGATCTCCTGCGCGTAGTGCAGCACGTTGGTCGCCGGGTCGAGGGAGAGCGGGCCGTACGGCACGAGCTGGCCGTCGTGCCAGCCGCGGCCCTCCGTCCACTTGATCGTCACCATGTGATCGGTGAAGTGGCGGCCGAACCCGGGGTTGGCCAGGATCGCCTCGCGCTCCGCGTTCGACAGCGGGGAGGAGGTGGGCTTGAGCTCGATCGAGGGTGTCGGCGTCGTCGTCATGAGTACTAGTCCTTCACGGTGTGATGGTGACGGACCGCGCTCACGCCCGTACTTCTCGTACTAGGACGTCCGAGTAACCCTGCATTCCGCGGCCCCACGTTCGATTATCGCTCGCGTGGCGCCGAGGAAGAAACAGCGTGAATGCGGCCCGGGGGTCGATGGTGGCACCCGCAGCCGCATACGAGAAGCCGCCGGGTGGTCGACCGACCCGGCGGCTTCTGTGTCAAAAGGGTGAGCCGCCGGGTCAGCCGGCTACTCGCAGGGCGAGCGCGTCGCCGATCTGCTCGGTGGTGCGGACGGTGTCACCGCGCTCCGCGAGGTCCGCGGAGACCGCGGCCTCGATGCGCGCGGCCTCGTCCTCGTGGCCGAGGTGACGCAGGAGCAGGGCGACGGACAGGACGGTGGCCGACGGGTCGGCCTTGCCCTGGCCCGCGATGTCCGGCGCCGAGCCGTGCACGGGCTCGAACATCGAGGGGAACTCACGGCCCGGGTTGATGTTGCCGGACGCCGCGACGCCGATGCCGCCGGAGACGGCAGCGGCGAGGTCGGTGATGATGTCGCCGAAGAGGTTGTCGGTGACGATCACGTCGAACCGCGCGGGGTCGGTGACGAGGTAGATCGTCGCCGCGTCCACGTGGATGTAGTCGGTGGTGACGTCGGGGAACTCCTTCGCCACCTTGTTGAAGACGTTCGTCCACAGGTGCCCGGCGTACGCCAGGACGTTGTTCTTGTGGACGAGGGTCAGCTTCTTGCGCGGGCGGGCCTGCGCACGGGCGAAGGCGTCACGGACCACGCGCTCCACGCCGAAGGCGGTGTTGACGGAGACCTCGGTGGCCACCTCGTGCGGGGTACCGGTGCGGATGGAGCCGCCGTTGCCCGTGTACGGACCTTCGGTTCCTTCGCGTACGACGATGAAGTCGATCTCGGGCTGGCCCTTGAGGGGGGTCGAGACACCCGGGAGCAGCTTCGAGGGCCGCAGGTTGACGTGGTGGTCGAAGAGGAAGCGGAGCTTCAGCAGGAAGCCGCGCTCCAGGACGCCGGACGGGACCGAGGGGTCGCCGATCGCGCCGAGGAGGATCGCGTCGTACTGCTTGAGGGCCTCGGCGTCCGCGTCGGTGAGGGTCTCACCGGAGGCGTGGTAGCGCTTGGCGCCGAAGTCGAACTCCTTGGTCTCCAGCTTCACATCCTGCGGGAGGACGGCGTTGAGGACCTTGAGCCCCTGGGCCACGACTTCCGGGCCGATTCCATCACCGGGGATCACTGCGAGATTGAGGATGCGAGAGCTTGCCGACATGCGGGCAGCCTACGCTTCGTCCCACGGGATGACACACGGAGTCCGGCATGCGGACACCCCTGGTCACGCCACGGGTGGGTCATCACATGGCCACCCGCTCTTTACCCTCAGGCCCGGCGGTAGTTGTCGGTCACGGGGAAGTTCCCTTCCATGGACACCCCCAACGTCGGCATCCCGGAGCAGCTCGCGGCGAAGATGAGCATGCCGGAGCAGCACGAGTACCTCCGCGGGAAGCTCTCGCGCCGCAGAGTCCTGGCCGGTTCGTTCGCCACGGCAGGCACGGTCGGCGGCATCGGCCTGCTCGCCGGCAGTTCGGGCAGCGCCCGCGGCGAGAGCGCGCCGTCCCGGGGCCCGTTCGCCGCGCCGTCCGCGCCGCCCGCGCCCGTGAAGGTCGACGGCAAGCTGGTGGCACCCTTCGCCCGGCATCTCGCGTTCGGCGCCGACCCGAAGACGCAGATGCGGGTCTCCTGGCAGGTGCCGTTCGCGGTCAAGTCCCCCTATCTGCGGGTGGGGCTCAAGCCCTGGGAGCTGAGCCGGAAGATCGAGGCGGAGGTGCGCGACCTGCACACGCCGTCCCTGTCGAAGAAGCTGCCCGCGGTCGAGCAGTACTACCTGCACGCGGCGCTCGACGGGCTCCAGCCCGGCACGACGTACTACTACGGCGTCGGCCACGACGGCTTCGACCCGGCGTCGCCGGGGCGGATGGCGACGATCGGCACCTTCCGCACGGCCCCCGCGCGGGCGGAGAGGTTCGTCTTCACGGCCTTCGGCGACCAGGGCGTGAGCTATCACGCGCTCGCCAACGACCAGGTGATCCTGGGCCAGGATCCGTCCTTCCATCTGCACGCGGGCGACATCTGCTACGCGGACACCACCGGGCACGGCAAGGAGTCCGACACGTACGACGCGCGGGTGTGGGACACCTTCCTGGCGCAGACGGAGTCCGTGGCGAAGTCGGTCCCGTGGATGGTGACGACCGGCAACCACGACATGGAGGCGTGGTACTCGCCCAACGGCTACGGCGGCCAGTCCGCCCGCTGGTCGCTTCCGGAGAACGGCTTCGACCCGCGGAACGCGCCGGGCGTCTACTCCTTCACGTACGGCAATGTCGGTGTCGTCGCGCTCGACGCGAACGACGTCTCGTACGAGATCCCCGCCAACAAGGGCTACACGGACGGCAAGCAGACCGCCTGGCTGGACAAGCGCCTCGGCGAGTTGCGCGCGGACGAGGCCGTCGACTTCGTGGTGGTCTTCTTCCACCACTGCATGTACTCGACGGCGCGGCACGCGTCGGACGGCGGGGTGCGCGACGCATGGCTCGACCTGTTCACGATGCACCAGGTGGACCTGGTGGTGAACGGCCACAACCACGTCTACGAACGCACCGACGCGGTCAAGGGCGGAGAGGTCGGCAAGCCCGTGCCGGTCGGCGCGTCGACCGATCCGACGCGCGACGGCATCGTGTACGTCACCGCGGGCGGCGCGGGCAAGGACCTCTACGATTTTCCGGCGGGCGTGAAGGACAGCTACGAGGGCCATGTCGACGACAGGGATTCGATCCCGTCGTTCCACTGGACCAAGGCGGGCCAGCACGATCCGGACACCGTTCAGTGGTCACGGGTGCGGTACACCGGCTTCTCGTTCCTCGCGGTCGAGGTGACGGCCGGCGCGCACCCGAAACTGTCGGTCTCCGCGCTCGCCGAAAGCGGTGAGCGCGTGGACCACTTCGAGGTGGTACGCGGAAAGTAGCGGTTTGCGCAGGTGAGGGGCTCTGGAAGCGCGGGCGGGTCAGTGACCCGTCTCGCCGCCGTTGTCCCTGCGGTCCAGTGCTCGCTGGAGGGCGGCTGCGGCCTTCCTGCGCTCGGAATCGCTGGTACGGGAGGCGTGGCGGACTCGGCGTGCGGTCGTCTCGGCCATGGGGGATCCACTCCTTGAGGGAAGGGGGTATTTCGAGACGCCGGTAGGGCGGCGAGCGGGGAGCAGCAGGGGTTGCCTGCACGGGGCTCCGGCTCACGACCGCCATTCGCTTGGTCGAGCGAGACGTTCGGCTTCTACAAAGCTAAGCGAGGACGGAGCGTCTGTCTCCACAATTACTCGGACTTCCTACTATCTGAGACGGCCTTCGCTCCCGGCCCCTCCTCAGGCCCCTCCCCGGGCCCCCTTCAGGCCTCTCCTCAGGCCCCTCCTCCAGCCGCTCTGAGCTCGCGGATCAGGGCGCGTACGGCGACCGAGGAGGCCAGCTCAGGGGTGGTGACATAGCCCACCGAGCGCGACGGGCGCTCCGGACCGAGATCGGTGATCTCGATTCCGTCCGGTGCTCCGTTCAGCGAGAGCCCCGGCATGATCGCCATGCCGAGACCCCTGCTCACCATCGAGAGCACCGCTCCGTCGTCCTCGGTCAGGACGGTCGCCTTCGGGATCCAGTCCTGCCCCGCCCACCACGCCCGCGTGTAGGAGCCGCAGTTCTCGTGCCAGTCCACCAACGGCAGGGAGCGCGGATCGGGATGCCCGGCCGGATGCACGAGCGAGTAGGGCTCCTCGATCAGTACGTCACCGATGAGCCCGGCGGGCACCGGCGACGACGCCCCGATCGTCGCGATACCCACGTCCGCACGCCCCTCGGCGACCTCCCCCGCGGTGCCCGCACCCAGCTCACGGACCACGCGCACCTCCGGCTCGATGCCGGGATGCCGGGCGGTGAGCCGCTCCAGGACGGGCGGCAGCAGATACAGGGCCACGCTGCGGAAGGCGGCGATGCGCAGCACTCCCGCGACCGTACCCGTGCCCTGCCCGGCGCCGCGGGCCTCCGCGGCCAGGGTGTCCAGGAGCCGCAGGACGCGGCGGGCGTGGGCGGCGGCGGTCGCACCGGCCGCCGTCGGCGTCGCGCCCTTGCGGCCCCGCTCGAAGAGCACCGCTCCGACTTTGCGCTCCGTCCCGCGTATGGAGTGCGAGACCGCGGACTGCGTGAGCCCCAGCGCCTTGGCCGCCGCCGAGAACCCCCGCTCCCGGTCGACGGCGACGAGGATGCGGAGCTCGTGGGGCGCGAGGTCGGTGGCGGCGGAGGCCGCGGAAACAGGGGCAGCGGCTTGAGCTGCTGTCATCAGGGGTCCCACCTGCTTCTATGAGGGCTCTTCATGGTCCGGGCCGTTCCATGAGCGCAACCCTCTCCCCGGCCCCCCGCATTCCTCCGTACGGTCTCCGCCATGACCGAGACCGCGCTCACCGTGCACCAGACCGCCCGCCCCCACGGCTTCCCCACCCCCGATCACTTCGCCTTCGTCGAATCCCCGCTGCCCCAGCCCGCGCCGGGCACCGCCCTGGTGGAGAACCAGTACTGGTCGGTGGACCCCTACCACCGCGAAATGATGGACGGGGACTTCGCGCTGAACGCCCCCTTGGAGGGCCGCACCCTCGGCCGTGTCATCGCGTCCCGCGACCCCGCGCTCCGCGAGGGCGAGATCGTCTTCCACCGGCAGGGCTGGCGCACCCACACCGTCGTCACCCCCGACGAGGCACGCGCCGTCCCCCGCTTCGACGGCGTACCGCTCTCCGCGCACCTGAGCATCCTCGGCGGCACGGGCCTGACCGCCTATGTCGGCCTCACCCGCATCGCCGAACTCCGCGAGGGACAGGACCTGTTCGTCTCGGCCGCGGCGGGCGGCGTGGGCACGGCCACCGGGCGCCTTGCCCGGCTCATGGGCGCGGGGCGGCTCGTCGGCAGCGCGGGCACGGCCGCGAAGGCCGCGTACCTCACGGAGCACGTCGGCTACGACGAGGTGTTCGACTACCACGCGGGCCCCACGGCCGACCTGCTCGCGAAGGCGGCGCCCGAGGGGATCGACCTCTACATGGACAACGTCGGCGGCGAGCACCTCGAAGCCGCGATCTCCTCGCTGCGCGAGTACGGGCGGATCGTGCGCATCGGCACGATCGCCCAGTACAACAGCACCGGCACGCCGTACACCCTGCGCAACCTCCCCGACATCGTCGAGAAGAGCCTGCGCATGGAGGGCTTCCTCGTGCGCAACCACTACCAGGTGCAGGAGGAGTTGAACGCGTTCGTGGTGCCGCATCTCCAGAGCGGCCGGATCGGGCTGGACGAGACCGTGGTCGACGGCTTCGGCAGCATCGTGGACGCGTTCCTGGGGATGCTGCGGGGCGAAAACCTCGGCAAGATCATCGTGCGGGCCGCGGGAGCCGTGGACTGAGCCCCCGGGCTAGTACACGTCCCCGTCACGCCAGTCGATGAGGAGTTCGTGCACCGGGTCGAGGTCGGCGCCCCACAGGAGCGGGGGCTCCTCGTCGGGCATGTGGACCACGCCCTGCGGGCCGAGGGTGCCGACCGCGCCCTTCCACTCCTGCCAGCCGCGCCCGAGGTAGAGCCGCTGCCCCTCGTCCGACGCCGAGAGCGCGCCGAGGGCGTACGCCCGGTCGATCACCCGCTCCAGGGCGCCCATCACCTGCCCGCCGAGACCCTGCCGCTGCCGGTCGGGGCGGACGGCGACCGCTTCGACGTAACCGATGCGCAGCGAACGGCCGTTGTGCAGGAGCCGGCGCTGGACCACGGAGCCGTGCGCGAGGAGAAGGCCGGATTCGTCGTGCACGAGCGCGTGCATCCCGCCGAGGCCGTGGTCCCAGTCCTGGTCGCTGAAGTCCCCGTCGAACGCCTCGTCCATCAGAGCGCGGGCCGCCCGGAGTTCGGCGGGGTCGAGATCGCAGGTATGGGCCGTACGCAACGTGGTCACCCATCCACCGTACTCAGGCCATATCTGAGTACGCACCCCGATTTGCCCGTGTCCGCACGGCGGCAGAGTCGGTGCCATGAACGGCCTCTACGCTCTCAAGCCCTGGTACGCGGACCGGTTGTCCGGCGTACGCGGCGCGCTCGCCCGCCGCGAGGTGTCGCCCGACACCCTCACTGCGGCGGGTGTGCTCTGCGCCGCGGGCGCGGCGGCGGCGCTCGCCTGGCTGCCGACGCCGATCGCGGCGCTCCCCGTGGCCGTGCTGCTGGCCGCCCGGCTCGCCTTCGCGAACCTCGACGGCGCCCTTGCCCGCGACACGGGCCGCACGACCCGGCGCGGCGCGCTCCTGAACGAACTGGGCGACCGGGCCGCCGACCTGGTCATGCTCGCGGGCTTCCTGGCCCTGACCCCGCTGTGGCTGGTGGCCACGGCGGGCCTCGCGGCGACGCTGCCCTCGTGGGTGTCGCTCGCGGGCGCGGCTGCGGGCGCGCCCCGCTTGAACGGGGGCCCGGTCGGCAAGACGGAGCGCTGCGCCCTGGTGGTCCTCGCGGCGGCTTCCGGGTGGGTCGTACCGGTGCTCGCGGTGATCGCCGCTGGCTCCGCGCTCACCGCGGGGCTGCGATGCGCGCGCCTGTGGCGGCAGTTGGGGACGTCCGCACCCGCTGCCGGTGGCGTCCGATGAGCGCCGCGTTCATCGCGGGGGAGGTCGCGGGGCGGGCCGTGCCCGTGGTCGCCGGAGTGCTCGGCGCCGGTGGCGTGGCCGTCGCCGCGCTGCCCTCACGGGTGCGGATGCGGGCCGAGCTGCGCAAGCGGTGGCGCACCTGGGCGCTGGCGGCACCGCTCTTCCTCGGGGCGTTCTTCCTGGGCCGGGCGGGGGCGTTCGCGCTCGCGGCGGGGCTCGGGGTGATCGCCGTGGGCGAGTACGCGCGGATGGCGGGCCTGCCGCAGGGCGAGCGGGCGGTGCTCGGGGTGGCCGCCGTGGCGGTGCCGGGCATCGCCTGGGGCGCGCCCGGCGCCCTCGATCTGCGCGCGGCGGGCGCGCTGCTCGTCGCCGCCGCCGGTGTGGCCCTCTTCTCCGGGGACACTGCGCGGGGGTTCACCCGGGCGAGCCGGACGGTCTTCGGGCTGCTCTGGATCCCGGTCTCCCTCAGCGGCCTCGTCCTGCTCGGCGACACGGCCGTGGCGGTGGGCGTCGCGGTGGCGTTCGGGGACGTGGGCGCGTGGTGCGGGGGTACGGCGCTCGGCCGCAGGGGGATTCTGTCCCGGCCGCTCTCGCCGCTCTCCCCCAACAAGACCCTGGCGGGCGTCGTGGGCGCGGCCGCCGCGACCGCCGCCGCGCTGGCCGCGGTCGGCGCGTTCTCCCCCGTGCTGTGGGCCGCGGTGCTGGTCGGCTGCGTCATCGGGGATCTTCTGGAGTCGATGGTCAAGCGCGAGGCGGGCGTGAAGGACGCGGGCAGTTGGCTGCCGGGGTTCGGCGGCCTCCTCGACCGGATCGATTCGCTGCTGGTCGCGCTGTTGCTGACGATGGTGGTGACGCTGTGAGGGTTCGTACGAACTACCCGGCCCGTACGACGGATGCAGGCCGTACGACGGATTCAGCCCGTCCGGCGTTCGAGGACGAGCTCGGCGCAGCCGGTGACCGACGGCGCCAGAAGCGGGGCGCAGCCGGTGGCAAGCGGCGCCCGAAGCGGGGCGCGGCCCGCTTCCGCCGGGCCCTCTGGTGGACCCTGCTCACCCTCACCGGAGGTGTCGAACGCCGCGGGCGGCTCCCGCGCGGCGGCTGCGTGGTCGTGGCGAACCACTCCTCGCACGCGGACACCGCGGCCCTGCTCGCCGCCCTGGACGCCCGCCACGCGCCCGCGATCGGCGCCGCAGCCGACTACTGGTTCGCCTCCCCCTGGCGCAGGCGGATCTGCAGCCGCCTGGCCGCGGGCTTTCCCGTACGCCGCACGGGCGGCGGCATGGACGACCTGCTGTCGAGGGCGGACGCCCTGCGCGCGGGCGGAGCCGTCGCCCTCTTCCCCGAGGGCACCCGCGCCCGTGCGGGCGAACTGGGCGCCTTCCACAAGGGCGCGCTCGTCCTGGCCCGGCAGGCGGGCGTGCCCGTCGTCCCGGTCGCCATCGACGGCACCGCCCGCCTGCTTCCCAAGCACGGCAAGCTCCGCCCCACCCTGGTCCGGGTCCGCGTCGGAGCCCCGCTCCCCCCGGACACCGCCCCCGAGGCGGCGCGCGACGCGGTGGCCGAACTGCATCGCCGTACGGCACGGGAGCCGCTCAGGGACTCCGTCACGCGCAAGCGGATCGCGGCTGTCGTCAGCTCCCGCTGGGGCCTCGCGGCGGCCTTCGCCTGGGCCTTCTCGGAGGCGCTGAGGTGGCCCCTGATGCCGGAACTGTTCCTGGCGATCGCCTGCGTGGCGGTGCCGCGCCGGGCCCTGAAACTCTCCGTCACGGCACTCGCGGGAAGCCTCGCGGGCAGCCTGCTCGCACTCCAACTGGCCGCTTCAGGCGTCCAGTTGCCGCACCCGCTGACCACGGACCGGATGCGCGCGGAAGTACGCGCCGAACTGGCCGCCGAAGGCGCGGCGGCCGTCCGCCACCAGCCCTGGAACGGCATCCCCTTCAAGGTGTACGCACGCGAGGCGGGCCGCGCCGACGTCGCACCGCAGGAATGGCTGGCGCAGTCGGCGCTCTCCCGCGGCTCGCGCACCCTCACCGTGGGCCTCGCCTTCGGCGCCTTCGGGTTCCTCGTGCACCGGCTGCGGCGGTTCTACGTCCTGTATCTGGCCCTGCTCGGCGGCGGATTCACGACAGGGCTCTCATTGATCGTGACGGGATGGAGCTGACCGGGGCACACTCGTCAGCATGGCTGACGAGACCGCAGAACGGCCCTGGACCCCCATTCACGGCGAGCCGTACCGCTCCGTTCCCTACCGCCCCGAGCGCATGCCCCAGTCCGAATCCCTCGCGCACGCGGCCGAGTTGAGGACGCGGATGCAGGAGCGGCGTACGGTACGGCAGTTCGCCCCCGACCCCGTACCGCCGCAGGTCGTGCGGGACGCCATCGCGTGCGCGGCGACGGCGCCGTCCGGCGCGCACCAGCAGCCTTGGACGTTCGTCCTCGTCCAGGACCCCGAGGTGCGCCGCCGGATCCGCGAGGCCGCGGAGCACGAGGAGCAGGTCTCGTACGACGGCCGCCTCGGCGAGGAGTGGCTCGCGGCACTGCGCCCCCTGGGCACGGACGAGGTGAAGCCGCACCTGACGGACGCGCCCGCGCTCGTCGTCGTCTTCCAGCAGCGCTACTGGCTCGGCGACGACGGCACCAAGCACAAGCACTACTACGTCGACGAGTCGGTCGGCATCGCGGTGGGAATGCTGCTGTCCGCGCTGCACCTGTCGGGCCTCGCCGCGCTGATCCACACGCCGAGCCCGATGCGGTTCCTGTCGCAGGTCCTCGGCCGCCCCGAGAACGAGAAGGCGTTCGCGGTGATCCCGGTGGGCTATCCGGCGGCGGACTGCCGGGTGCCCGATCTCGTACGGAAGTCGCTTGATCAGGTCCTGGTGGAGGTCTGAGCGAGGACCAGTTCACGCTCCATCGAGGGGTAGTCGGTGTACCCCTCGGCCCCGTGGGTGTAGAGGTGCGCCGCGTCGATCTCCTGGAGCGGCGCGCCCGCCGCGAACCGCTCCGGCAGGTCGGGGTTGGAGATGAAGGCCCGCCCGTACGAGACGAGGTCCGCCAGGCCCGCGGCGAGTACCGCCTCTCCGGCCTCGCGGGTGGTCGGGTCGCCGTTCTCGCCGACGTTGCCGATGAGCGTGCCGTGCCAGTGGGGGCGCAGGTCGGCGAGGGCCGGGTAGCTGTCGTTGTCGGTGAGGTGGAGGTAGGCGAGCCCGAGGCCGTCGATCTCGTCCAGGAGCGCGCGGTAGACCGGGCCGGGGTCGGCCTCGGCCATCCCGAACTGCGGGTTGCCCGGCGAGAGGCGCAGGCCCAGGCGCTCGGCGCCGATGGCGTCGGCGACGGCGCGGGTCACCTCGACGGCGAAGCGGATGCGGTCGGCGATCGAGTTCCGGCCGTACTCGTCGTCGCGGAAGTTGGTGTTGTCGGCGAGGAACTGGTGGATCAGGTAGCTGTTGGCGCCGTGCAGTTCGACTCCGTCGAAGCCGGCGGCGACGGCGTTGCGCGCCGCGGTGACGTGGTCGCGCACGGCGGCGTGGATCTCGTCGACGGTCATGGCGCGCGGAACGACCGGGTCCGCCTTGCGCCCGCCGCTCACGTGCACCCGGCCGGGGACGAGCACGGCGGAAGGTCCCGCGGGGAGATCACCGTCGATCCGCGCCAGGGGGTGGCCCTTGCGGCCCCCGTGCATGAGCTGGGCGTAGATCCGGCCGCCGGCCTCGTGCACCGCCTCGGTCACCGCGCGCCAGCCCGCGATGTGGGCCGGGGTCTGGAGCCCGGGGATCCGCCAGTCGCTCTGGCCGCTGCTGGCGGGCCAGATGCCCTCGGTGACGATGAGGCCCGCGGAGGCGCGCTGGGCGTAGTGGTCGGCGACCACCGGCAGCGGCGTGCCGTCGTCCGCGGCCCGGTGGCGGCTCATGGGGGCCATGACGATGCGATTGGGCAGACGCAGGCCGTAAGAGGCGGGCGCGGAATACGGTGTGAGGAGCTCGGTGTTCGTCATGCCGGAACGGTAGAAGCTGACACCGGTGTCAGATTCAAGTGCGGAGGTACGCGGGACATGAGGATCGGCGAGCTGGCGAAGCGTACCGCTGTGAGCGAGCGGTCCCTGCGCTACTACGAGAAGCAGGGCCTGCTGTACGCGGACCGCACACCGGGCGGCCACCGCGACTACCCCGACACGGCGGTCGACCGCGTCGTGCACATCCAGGAACTGTTCGCGGCGGGCCTGTGCAGCGCGAAGATCGTGCAGCTGCTCCCCTGCATGCGGGACAAGGACGGCGGCCCCTCGGAAACGGCCACGCCGTGGCTGGTGGAGGAGCTGTCCGTGGAGCGCGCCCGGATCGACGGAATGGTGGAGGAACTGCTGCGGGCCAGGGACGTCCTGGACGAGGTCATCTCCGCTGCGGCCGGCCAGAGCAGCACCTGACCCCTCACGCGGCACTCAACCACCTAACCCTTCACAGGGCATTGACCGGTTACAACGGCCCGTGCTCTACTCACCCCTGAAGCAACCACTAAAACTAGGTTGAGGGGTTAGACATGAGCAACAGGACCCACCACCGCTCCGTCACCGTCCGGGGCCACGAGATCGCCTACCGCGAGGCCGGCCCCGCCGACGCCCCCGTCCTCCTGCTGCTGCACGGCTTCCCCTCCAGCTCGCACATGTTCCGCGACCTCATCCCGCTCCTGTCCCACCGCTACCACGTCATCGCACCCGACCACGTCGGCTTCGGCCGCTCCGCCACGCCGCCCGCGGGGGACTTCACGTACTCGTTCGCCGAACTCGCCGATCTCACCGCGGAGTTCACCGAGGAATTGGGCCTGACGCGCTTCGCGCTCTACATCCAGGACTACGGCGCACCCATCGGCCTGCGCCTGGCCCTCGCGCACCCCGAGCGCGTCACCGCGATCGTCACGCAGAACGGCAACGCGTACGAGGAGGGCCTCGGCACCGAGGCCTGGGCGCCCGTCCTCGCGTACATCGCGGACCCGAACGAGAAGACCGCCGCGCCCGTCCGGGAGATCCGCTCCCCCGAAGGCATCAAGTGGCAGTACACGCACGGCGTTCCCGACCCCACCCTGGTCAGCCCCGATGCCTGGCTGCACGACGCCGCGCTGATGGCGCGCGAGGGCCAGGACGAGATCCAGCTCTCCCTGATCGGCGACTACGGCAGCAACATCGGCCTTTACCCCGCCTTCCAGGAGTACTTCCGCACCTCCCGGGTCCCGCTGCTCGCGGCCTGGGGCGCCCACGACGAGATCTTCGTGCGGGACGGCGCCCTCGCCTTCCTGCGCGATCTGCCGGAGGCCGAGGTGCACCTCCTGCCCGCCGGTCACTTCGCCCTGGAGACCCACGCGGCACAGATCGCCGGCCTGATCGACGACTTCCTGGCCCGGCGCCTCGATGCACCGGTGCGGTGAAAAAGCACCGCCTCCGACCGGGGTGGGGCCCGGGTCGGAGGCGGGGTTCAAGGGAGGGCCAGGGGCCCTGGAGGGCGTCAGCCCATGTGCGGGTACGAGTACTCCGTCGGAGACACCAGCGTCTCCTTGATGGCACGGGTCAGCGTCCACCGCTGGAGGTTCTGCGGGGCACCGGCCTTGTCGTTCGTGCCGGAGGCACGCCCGCCGCCGAAGGGCTGCTGCCCGACGACCGCACCGGTCGACTTGTCGTTGATGTAGAAGTTGCCCGCGGCGTAGCGGAGCTTGTCCATCGTGTACGCGGCAGCCGCACGGTCACCGGCGATGACCGAACCGGTCAGCGCGTAGTCCGACGCCGACTCCATCTGGGTCAGCATCTCCTCGTACTTGTCGTCCTCGTAGACGTGGATCGCGAGGAACGGGCCGAAGTACTCGGTGGTGAAGACCTCGTTGGCCGGGTCGGTGCACTCGACGACGGTCGGGCGCACGAAGTAGCCCACCGAGTCGTCGTACGTGCCGCCCGCGACGATCGTGCAGGTCGGGTCGGCCGCCGCACGGTCGATCGCCGCCTTGTTCTTGGCGAACGCACGCTCGTCGATGACGGCGCCGATGAAGTTCGACAGATCGGTGACGTCACCCATCTTGATGCCGTCGACCTCGGCCGCGAACTCCTCCTTGAAGCCGGAGTTCCAGATCGAGGCGGGGACGTACGCACGCGACGAGGCGCTGCACTTCTGGCCCTGGAACTCGAAGGAGCCACGGGTCAGGGCCGTCTTGAGGACGGCGCGGTCGGCGCTCGGGTGCGCGACGACGAAGTCCTTGCCGCCCGTCTCGCCGACCAGGCGCGGGTACGTGCGGTAGTTGGCGATGTTCTCGCCGACCGTCTTCCACAGGTGCTGGAAGGTCGGGGTCGAGCCGGTGAAGTGGATGCCCGCCAGGTCGCGGTGGGTCAGGGCCACCTCGGAGACGGCGATGCCGTCACCGGTCACCAGGTTGATGACGCCCTTGGGCAGGCCCGCCTCCTCCAGGAGCTGCATGAGCAGCACGGCGGCGTGCGTCTGCGTCGGGGACGGCTTCCACACGACCACGTTGCCCATCAGGGCCGGGGCGGTGGGGAGGTTGCCCGCGATGGCGGTGAAGTTGAAGGGGGTGATCGCGTAGACGAAGCCCTCGAGCGGGCGGTGGTCCAGGCGGTTCCAGACGCCCGTCGAGTTCGCCGGGGGCTGCTCGGCGAGCAGGTCACGGGCGTACTTGACGTTGAAGCGCCAGAAGTCGACGAGCTCACAGGGCGTGTCGATCTCGGCCTGCTGGGCGGTCTTGGACTGCCCGAGCATCGTCGAGGCGGCCATGGTCTCGCGCCACGTCGTGGAGAGCAGCTCGGCGGCGCGCAGGATGATCGCGGCACGGTCGTCGAAGGACATCGCGCGCCACGCCGGGGCGGCGGCGAGGGCGGCGTCCACGGCGTCCTGCGCGTCCTGCTTGGTGGCGCCGCGGCCGGTGCCGATGACGGCCTGGTGGTTGTGCGGCTGCACGACCTTGAAGGGCTCACCGCCACCGAGGCGCTTGACGCCGCCGATGGTCATCGGCAGCTCGATGGGGTTCTCGGAGAGCTCCTTGAGCTTCGTCTCGAGGCGGGCACGCTCCGGCGAACCGGGCGCGTAGCCGTGCACCGGCTCGTTGACCGGCGCGGGGACCTGGGTGACGGCGTCCATGAGTTCTCTATCTCCTTGGAGGGGGTCGGGGGAAAGGGAGCTCAGCCCTTGGTGAGGATGGAGCGGGCGAAGAAGAGCAGGTTGGCCGGCTTCTCCGCGAGGCGGCGCATGAAGTATCCGTACCAGTCGGTGCCGTAGGCGGTGTAGACGCGCATCCGGTGGCCCTCGGCCGCGAGCCGCAGGTGCTCGTCGCTGCGGATGCCGTACAGCATCTGGAACTCGTACTCGTCCAGTTTGCGCCCGGCACGGCGCCCGAGCTCCTGTGCGATGGAGATCAGGCGCGGGTCGTGGGACCCGATCATCGGGTACCCGTCGCCCTCCATCAGGATGCGCATGATCCGCACGTACGCCTTGTCGATCTCCGCCTTGTCCTGGTACGCGACCTCGGCGGGCTCCTTGTAGGCGCCCTTCACGATGCGTACGCGGCTGCCGGCGGCGGCCAGGCGGCGGGCGTCGTCCTCGGTGCGGAAGAGGTACGACTGGATGACGCAGCCGGTCTGCGGGAAGTCCTTCCGCAGCTCCTCGTGGATGACGAACATCGAGTCGAGGGTGGTGTGGTCCTCGGCGTCCAGGGTGACTGTGGTGCCGATCGCCGCGGCGGCGACGACCACCGGGCGGACGTTGGCGAGTGCCAGCTCGTGGCCGCCTTCGAGCGCCTGGCCGAACATCGACAGCTTCACGGACATCTCGGCCTTCGCGCCGAGACCGAGGTCCTTCAGCCGCTCGACGAGCTCCAGGTAGGCGTCGCGCGCGGCGGCGGCCTGCTCGGGCGTGGTGATGTCCTCGCCGACGACGTCGAGGGTGACCTCGAGGCCCTTGTCGGCGGCGTCCGTGATGATCGGCACGACCTGGTCCACGCTCTCACCGGCGATGAAGCGGCTCACGACCTGCTTGGTGCCCGGCGCCGCCGACACGAATCGGCGCATCTGGTCGCTGCGCGACGCGGCGAGGATCACGGGACCCAGCACGGGCACCTCCACGGGGAGTAGAAACGGGGCCATACCTGGATACGCAGAACGAACCGGTACGGCACGGAGAACCACCGTGAAACTTAAGGATCCCTCCGATCCGGGGCCATCGACACCTGTCACGCATCCGTGCCCTGGATCTCAGACATCTGTCTGAAGGTGGGGTCGAACTACGTCAGAATGGACAGTGTGAAAGGTGATTACCAGGAACTCGTCGACGAGATCTCAGCCCTGCTCGGCGCTCCGGCGACGCTGGAGAACCGCGATTTCGAGCTGATCGCCTTCGGCGCGCACGACAGCGGCGGCGACACCGGCTTCGACGCGACGGCGCTCGACCCGGTGCGCACCCGCTCGATCCTCACGCGCCGCTCCACGGCGGAGGTCCGCACGTGGTTCGAGAGCTTCGGCATCACCCGGGCAACGGCCCCGGTCCGCATTCCGCCCACCCCGGAGGCGGGCGTGCACCGCGGGCGGATCTGCCTTCCCGTACGGCACCGGGGGTTCGCCCTGGGGTACGTATGGCTGCTCGACGGCGATCCGGGACCCACGGACGCCCAGCTGACCGCCGCCATGGAGGTCGCCGCCCGCATCGGAGCGCTGCTCGCCGACGAGGTGCAGGCCGGCGCCGATCTGACCCGGGAGTTCCGTGCCGCCCTGACCGCCGAGCGGGGCTGGCAGCGGGACATGGCCGTGGCCGATCTGCGGACGGCGCTCGGCCCGCGCGGCGAGGGCCTGCACGCGGTGGTCTGCGTGGCCCCCTGGCCCTCAGCCGACCCGGACTCCGCCCCCTCGGTCCGTACGGTGCAGGGGGCCACCGCCCTGTGCACGGTGCCGTGGGGCACGGCGGGCCAGAGCCTCGCGGTCCTGGTCCGGCTGCGCTCGGCGGACGTGACCACCCCGGCGGTGTCGGCGGCGACGCGGCTCCTGGAGACGGCCAAAGACGCGGCGGCGGGCATCGCGAGCGCCCGGCACGGCCTCGACGATCTCGGCGCCGCCTGGTGGGAGGCATCGACGGCGGCCCGCGCGGCCCGCGCCGAACCCCGCTTCGCCCCGGTGGCCCAGTGGTCGGAGGTGGGCCCCTACCGCCTGCTCACGTCCCTGCCCCCGGAGGCCGCCGAGGACCCGGCGGCCCGTGCCCTGCTCTCCCCCGCCCACCGCGAACTGGCCCGCACCGCCGAGGTGTTCCTGGACTGCGCGGGCCAGGCGGGCCGCGCGGCGGCCGAGTTGGGCATCCACCGCCAGACGCTGTACTACCGCCTCTCGCGCGTGGAGCAGCTCACGACCCTGGACTTGGACGACGGCGAGGACCGCCTGCTCCTACACATGGTCCTGAAGTCGTCACGACTGTAAGCGCCGCGCAACGAACGACCACAGCCATGATCGCGGGGGGATACGGTTCTCGGCGTCCGAACATCCGTCCCCCCACAAACGGGAGAACGAACACTTCATGAAGTTCAGACTGTTGGCCCCCGCGGTCGCCTTCTCCGCCCTCGCCCTCGTCGGCACCACGGTCGCCACCAGCGGCACCGCCGTCGCCGCGTCGAAGCCCGACTGCTCCCGCCGCATCTCCAACGTCCCCGCCAAGGAGACGGTCAAGGTGCGCACCCACGCGAAGGTGGGGGCCACCGCCGTCAGCCAGTGGAACAAGGGCAAGAAGGGCACCCTCTGCAACGACGGCAAGTTCTACACGGGCCAGAAGTACAAGCTGTGCGGCAAGACCAGCACCAAGTGGCTGTACGGCAGCCAGTTCAGCCGCAAGACGGGCTGGATCCCCGCCGCCTGCATCAAGTGGTCGTAACCGCATAACCACCACTGCCCTGAGGCCGGTCCGCACCGCGGGCCGGCCTCAGTCGGCGGCCCCGGACACCCGCTCCATCACCCGCCGCAGCCCCTCGGTGAGCTGCTCGGCGTCGGTCGCCGACGCCTCGTCGAACAGCCACTGGACCATCAGGCCGTTGAGCAGCGTCGTATAGAAGCGCCCCTCGGTGTCCACGACGTCCTCGGGCAGATCGCTCTCCGCGATTCCGGTGAACATCGCGGCGAGCCCGCGCCGCCCCTCCACCTGCGCCTTGGCCAGCAGATCGCGAACGCCAGCGAGCCGTTCCCCCTGCGTGACGACCTCCAGGCTCAGCATCCAGATCGCCCGCGCCTCGGGGATCGACCGGATGACGTTCGCCCACGTCTCGCGGAACCTCTCCAGGCCGCCGCCCCGCGGCGCGCCCGCCGCACCGACCGCGGCCTCGAAACCGTCGCCCATGGGCTCGATGAGCGCGACGTACGCCTCGGCGAGCAGGGCGTCCTTCGAGCCGTAGTGATAGCCGATGGACGCCAGGTTCGTGCCCGACTCCTTCACGATGTCGCGGGCCGTCGTGCGGACGAAGCCCTTCTCCAGCAGGCAGCGCTTGGCGCCTTCGAGCAGATCCTCACGGTGTCCCATGCGGTCACCCTACTCCCGATCCATACATCTGTCCCATAC
>NZ_JBNNJZ010000049.1:0-32770 GCF_050270335.1 Streptomyces sp. NPDC059900 | reverse complement strand
CCCTGAGCACGTTCGTGGAGAGTCCGCGCCAGGCGGTCGAGGAGGCCGACAGCCTCTACGACGATGCCGTCAGGCACCTGACCGAGACCCTCGCGGAACGCCGGCGCACCCTGCGCACGAGCTGGCAGGACCAGGACACCGAGGCCCACACGGAGGAACTGCGCCTGGCACTGCGGCAGTACCGCGAATCCATGGAGCAACTCCTTCGCGTGTAGCCGCGGAGCAGCAGGCGACCGTGCACCACCGGGGCCGGATCAGCTGCCGGGGAGAATGACCGCCCGGCCGTTGATCCGGCCCTCGTGCAGGTTCTCGTACGCCTTGGGCGCGTCGTCCAGGGCGTACGTCTCCACGTGGACGTCGATGACTCCGGAGCGGGCCAGGTCGAGGACCTCGATCAGCTCGGCCCTGCTGCCCCAGTACGGTGCGCGGACCGCCGCGTCGTAGGGCGTCGTGCCGAAGCCGACGCTTGCCGCTCCCCCGCCGATGCCGACGATCGTGACGTCCGCCTCCACCGCCGCGCAGGCGGTGGCCGTGGCGACGGTGGGCGGCGCGCCGACGAAGTCGAACACCGCACGGGCGCCGAGGCCGCCGGTCAGTTCGCGGACCTTCTGTGCCGCGTGCTCGTCCGAGAGGACGGTTTCGTGGGCGCCGACCTTGCGGGCCAGGCCCAGCTTCTCCTCGGTGACGTCCAGGGCGATCACCCGTGCCGGGGTCAGCGCCCGCAGCAGCTGGATGGCGACGTGTCCCAGGCCGCCGGTGCCGATGACCACGGCGGTGCTGCCGGGGGTCAGCTTGGGCAGGGAGGTCTTGATGGCGTGGTACGGGGTCAGGCCCGCGTCGGTGAGCGGCACCGCGGTCACCGGGTCGAGACCGTCGAGCGGGACCAGGTGGCGCGGGTCGTCCACGATCATGTACTCGGCGATGGCGCCGGGCGCCCCGAGTCCCGGCGGGAGGATGCCGAGTTCGGCGGCGCGCGTGCAGTAGTTCTCCTTGCCCTGCGCGCACATCAGGCAGGCTCCGCAGCCCCAGGGTCCGTAGACCGCCACGGAGTCGCCGATGCCGAGGCCGGTGACGCCCTCGCCCAGGGCGGCGACGGTGCCGGCGCCCTCATGGCCGAGGGTGAGCGGCAGCGGGAAGGCCAGCGCCTCGGCGGGCCAGCTCATGACGGCGATGTCGGAGTGGCAGACGCCCGCGGCGGTGACCTTCAGGAGCACCTGGCCGGGGCCCGGCTCGGGGCGCGGGACGGTCACCACTTCGGGGGCGGCGCCGACGGTGCGGTACTGGACGGCCTTCATCTCGGCGGGCATGGCGGGGCTTTCCTGCGCTGACATCTGGGATGCCTCTTCTCGTTCCTCGTTCTGTGCGCTTCCTGTCCCCCCGGCGCTCATGCTTCCGACTGTACTCCTCGAAGTGTCCCAATGGGACACATGACCCACTGAGACACACAACGACGCGGCGGGCCCCGGCGGAACAGAATCCGCCGGGGCCCGCCGTCAGTCGCCTGCGACCGGTGTCCGGTGTCAGTCCGTGCCGAACTCCATCGCGGCGCGGTCCAGCATCGACTCCTCGTCGGCGGTCTCGCCGCGTGAGGCGATCGCCTCGGCGCCGCCGCCGTCCATGGCGCCGATCAGACCGGTCGACGCGGCCTGCGCGGCGCCGATCGGCGTCGGGTGCACGGAGCCGACCAGACCGAGGCCCGCGTACTGCTCGAGGCGCGCGCGGGAGTCGGCGATGTCGAGGTTGCGCATGGTGAGCTGGCCGATCCGGTCGACCGGGCCGAACGCCGAGTCCTCGGTCCGCTCCATGGAGAGCTTGTCCGGGTGGTAGCTGAACGCCGGGCCCGTGGTGTCGAGGATCGAGTAGTCCTCGCCGCGCCGCAGCCGCAGCGTCACCTCACCGGTGACCGCCGCGCCGACCCAGCGCTGGAGCGACTCGCGGATCATCAGCGCCTGCGGGTCCAGCCAGCGGCCCTCGTACATGAGGCGGCCAAGGCGCCGGCCCTCGTTGTGGTACGCGGCCAGCGTGTCCTCGTTGTGGATGGCGTTGACCAGGCGCTCGTAGGCGATGTGCAGCAGGGCCATGCCGGGCGCCTCGTAGATGCCGCGGCTCTTGGCCTCGATGATCCGGTTCTCGATCTGGTCGGACATGCCGAGGCCGTGCCGACCGCCGATCGCGTTGGCCTCCATGACGAGGTCGACCGAGGAGGCGAACTCCTTGCCGTTGACCGTGACCGGGCGGCCCTGGTCGAAGCCGATCGTCACGTCCTCCGTGGCGATCTCCACCGACGGGTCCCAGAACCGCACGCCCATGATCGGCTCGACCGTCTCGAGACCGGTGTCGAGGTGCTCCAGGGTCTTGGCCTCGTGCGTGGCGCCCCAGATGTTGGCGTCCGTGGAGTACGCCTTCTCCGTGGAGTCGCGGTAGGGCAGCTGGTGCGCGACCAGCCACTCCGACATCTCCTTGCGGCCGCCGAGCTCCGTGACGAAGTCCGCGTCCAGCCAGGGCTTGTAGATGCGCAGGTGCGGGTTGGCGAGCAGGCCGTAGCGGTAGAACCGCTCGATGTCGTTGCCCTTGAACGTCGAGCCGTCGCCCCAGATCTGCACCCCGTCCTCGAGCATCGCCCGCACCAGGAGCGTGCCGGTCACGGCACGGCCCAGCGGCGTGGTGTTGAAGTAGGGACGGCCGCCCGACCTGATGTGGAACGCGCCGCAGGCGAGCGCCGCAAGGCCTTCCTCGACCAGCGCTTCCCGGCAGTCGACGAGCCGGGTGATCTCGGCGCCGTACGCGGAGGCTCGGCCGGGCACGGAGGCGATGTCGGGCTCGTCGTACTGGCCGATGTCGGCGGTGTACGTGCACGGGACGGCGCCCTTGTCACGCATCCAGGCGACGGCGACGGAGGTGTCGAGACCGCCGGAGAAGGCAATGCCGACGCGCTCGCCGGTGGGAAGGGAGGTGAGGACCTTGGACATAGGAAGAGTATGCATCACTTCGCATGGTCATGCAACGCCGTTCACGAGAGGCGGTTCGTTTCGGCTTAATGCTTAGGATGTGCAAGTGCTTGATTACCGCATCCGGACGGCCACCGCCGACGACCTCGGCGCCGCACGCGCCGTCATGCTCGACACCGTTTACCACGACTTCGGCACGGGTTACGTGCCGCGCTGGCACGGCGACATCATCGACCTCGACGGCGCGTACCTGAGGCCCGCGCGCCACACCCTGCTCGTCGCGGCGGACGAGCGGGACGGGACGGTCGCCGCCACCGCCGCGCTCGACTCCCGCGGCCCCGCACATCCGCCGAACCCGGCCTGGATCGCCGAACGCTTCCCCTCGGGCGAGACGGCGCAGCTGCGCCGGGTCTACGTACGCGCCGAGCACCGGCGCCGCGGACTCGCCCGGCGACTGGTCGGCCGGCTGCTCGACTTCGCCGCGGCGGACGGCGGATACCGCTCCGTATATCTGCACACCGACCCGGAGGTGACCGGCGCCGAGGGCTTCTGGCGCTCCCTGGGCAAGGTGGTGCACGACGAGCGCGAGGACTCCGGCGCTTCGCGGGTGGTGCACTTCGAGGTGCCGATGCGGCCGTAGGCGGCGCTCGCACCCACCACCCCCGCAGCACTAATGGAAACGGTTGTCATATAGCCTCTGTGGCTGCCGCCCCTCCGGACACCTTTACCCCGAGAACGAGGACCATGCGCTCCGCCCGCCACCGCACGCTCATAGCAGGACTGCTCGTCGCACCCCTGCTCACCGGCTGTTTCGCCCAGAAGAACGACTCGTCGGGCGACAGCGCGGACGGGGCAAGGCTGAAGGTCGCACTGGCCTTCCCGCCTTCCGAGAACTTCTCCCCGTACGGCGCGGACGCCACCCTCCTCAGCCGTCTCGGCGTCACCGAGGGCCTGACCAAGCTGGACGCGAACGGCACCGCGGCGCCCTCGCTCGCCGCCTCCTGGAAGCAGGAGGGCGACCGCGGCTGGCTGTTCACCCTGCGCCAGGCCACCTTCCAGGACGGCAGCCGCGTCACGCCCTCCGCCGTCGCGTCGGCTCTCGGCCACGCGGGCAAGGCCAAGCCGGTCACCGCGGCACTCTCCGGGGTCACTCTCACCGCGAAGCCCGTCGGCAAGGACCAGGTCCGGATCACCACCGCCGACCCGGACCCGGCGCTCCCGCTGCGCCTGTCGAGCCCCGGCCTCGCCGTGCTCTCCGCGAAGGCGTACGAGAAGGGCGGCAAGGTCAGTCCGGCCGGCACCGCCACCGGGCCCTTCGAACTCACCAAGAGCACCGGCGCCACCGCGGCGACCCTGGACCGCTTCGACGACTACTGGGGCGGCCGCGCCCAGGCGTCCGGCGTCGACGCCAGGTTCATCGCCGACGGCACCGCGCGCACGAACGCCCTGCGCACCGGCGACGTGGACATCGCCGAGGCCGTCCCCGTCTCCCAGGCTGCGTCCCTCGACAAGGGCCACGCCCGCGAGACCGCCACGGCACGCACCACCGCGCTCCAGCTCAACACCGAGAAGGGCGCCTTCAAGGACCCCGCCCTGCGCGCCGCCGCCCGCGCCGCGATCGACACGTCCGCCCTCGCCAAGGACGTGTACGAGGGCCACGCCGACACCGGCAAGGGCATCTTCGGACCTGCCCTGACCTGGGCCGAGGGGAAGCGCGAGAAGCCGAAGGGGCAGGCGAAGCCGACAGCACCGGGCGGGCAGACGATCACCCTGGGCACCTACGACAACCGGCCCGAGCTGCCCGAGGTCGCACAGGTACTCAAGCAGCAGCTCCAGAAGGCCGGATTCAAGGTGAAGCTGGAGGTCCGCGAGTCCTCCCGCATCGAGGGCGACGCGCTGGAGGGCAAGTTCGACGCGTTCGTCGGCGCCCGCAACACCATGCTCGACACCGGCGACGCCGTCTCGGTGCTCTCCAGCGACTACACCTGCGACGGCAGCTACAACCTCTCGCTGCTGTGCGCCCCGTCCGTCGACAAGGCCGTCAAGAAGGCCGAGAACACGGCCGACACCGCGAAGCGGCAGGACGCCACCATGGCCGCCGAGGCGAAGATCCTGGGCACCGACGCCGTCGTCCCGCTGGTCCACCAGCGGATCCTCACGGGCGTCGGCGGCTCGGTGCGGGGCGAGCTCCTGGACCCGTACGAGCGCACGCTGGTCTCCACCGGCACGAGGCGCTGAGGTCGGCATGCGCAGGCTCGCCCGCGCCGGCGGACCGGCGCTGCTCTGGCGCGCGGTCCTCGCCGCGGCGCTCCTGTGCCTGATCGGCCTGCTGCCCTGGCTCTCGCGCACCGACCCGGCGCTGACCGTACTCAAGGCCAGATCGGCGGAGCGCACACCGAGCCCCGATGCGCTGGCCGCCGTCCGTGCGCAACTCGGCCTGGACGAGGGTCCGTTGCATCTGCTCGGCCAGTGGACGGGCGGGCTGCTTCGCGGGGACGCCGGGCAGTCGTGGATCTCGGGCGAGGCCGTGCTGCCCTCGGTGGTGCAGGCCCTGGGCGTCTCGCTGCTGCTGATGTCCGCGGCGCTCGTGGTGGCTGCCCTCACGGCGGGCGCCGTGTGCGCCCGCACGCTGTGGCTCGGCTCCCGCCGCCGGCTCTCCGGGCGCCGCCGGCCGGGCTCGGGCACCGCGGTCCTTGCCGCGCTGCCCGAGTTCCTCACCGCCTCGGTCCTCGCCACCGTCATCGGCGTCCAGCTGGGCTGGCTGCCCGCGCTCGGCTGGTACGGGCCCCAGTGGATGATCCTGCCCGCCGTTTCGCTCGGTGTGCCCGCGGGGGCGCTGCTCGGGCGGCTCCTCGACGACCTGCTGCCCGGCGCCTTCGCCGAGCCGTGGGCACGGGCCGCGTCCGCCCGCGGGATCCCGGCCGGACGCGTCGCGCGCCAGGCTCTGCGCCGCTGCATCCCCGCGCTGCTGCCGAACCTCGGCCTGTTCCTCGTGGGCCTGACCGGCGGCGCGGTCGCCGTGGAGCAGATCTTCGACATCCCCGGACTCGGCCGCTCCACCCTCCAGGCCGCGGTCGCGCAGGATCTGCCCGTCCTCCAGGCAGGCACCCTCGCGCTCGTCCTGCTGGCCGCCGTGGCGGGCGGCCTGTTCCGTCTCGCGGCCCGGCTCGCCAGCGGTCCTGCCCTGCATGACGGCGCACTGCCGACCTTGCACAGCCCGGCGCTCCCCGCGCACAGCCGACTGCCGCTCCTGTACGGGGGACTGCTCCTGGGCATCGTCCTGCTCAGCCTGGCGCGCGATCCCCTCGCCCTGGACACCGCGGCCCGCCTCCAGGCGCCGTCCTGGACGCACCCGTTCGGCACGGACGCGCTGGGCCGCGATGTCCTCGCCAGGGTCGGGCACGGCGCGCTCCACACCCTCGCCCTGGCCCTGGGGATCAGCGCCTTCGCCCTGCTTGCCGGTGTCCTGCTCGGTCTCCTGCCCCGGTTCTCGGGCCCGCTGCTCGACACGCTCAACGCCGTTCCGCCGACGCTCGCGGGACTCCTCGTCGCCGGTGTCGCGGGCAGCGGCGCCGCCACCCCCGCGATCGCGGTGGCCGCCGTCGCCTGGGTCCCGCTGGCCGCCCACACCGCAGCCCTGCTCCTCCAGGAACGGGCCACCCTCCATCTGACGGCGACCCGGAGCCTGGGCGCGGGCCGCCGCCACCTGCTCCGGCACCATCTGCTGCCCGCGCTCCTTGCGCCCGTCACCCGCCACGCGCTGCTGCGACTCCCCTCCGTCGCACTGGCCCTGGCCGCCCTCGGCTTCCTCGGCCTGGGGGCCCAACCGCCGTCCCCCGAGTGGGGTCTCCTCCTCGCCGAGAACCAGCCCTACGCCGAACGCGCCCCCTGGGCGCTGCTCGCCCCGGCCGCCGCGCTCGCCCTGCTCGGCGCCCTCGCGGTCACGGCCGCGGGCGGGGTGTGGACTCCCCGCAGGCTGAGGCGCGGGCGTGGGTACGACGGGCCTCCCAGTGTGGCCGAAGTGCGGCCTCCGGAGCGGGAATTGATCACGGCGGGGACGGTGGCCCGGTGAGTGGTCGGCGTGGAGCACTCCGGATCCGGCCCGCGGAAGGCGCGCGCCGCGCACGAACGTGGTCGGGCCTCTCCCCCTTGCTGCGCCTGCTCATCCTGACCCAGCTGGCCTTCAACATCGGCTTCTTCGCCGTGCTGCCCTTCCTTGCCGGGCATCTGGGCGCGGCGATCGGCATGGCGGGCTGGCTGGTCGGGCTCGTGCTCGGCCTGCGGACGTTCAGCCAGCAAGGGCTCTTCGTCGTGGGCGGCGCCCTGACCGACCGGTACGGCGTACGGCCGGTCGTACTGACCGGCTGCGTCCTGCGGATCGCCGGTTTCGCCTGGCTCGGTTACGCGCAGCAGACCTGGTCGGTCATCGGCGCGGTCCTCCTGATCGGGTTCGCGGCGGCCCTGTTCTCTCCCGCCGTGGAATCCGAGGTCGCCCGGCAGGCGGTGCTCTGGGAGGAGTCGGGGCGCGGCCCGCGCACCCGCGTCCTGGCCCTGCTCACGGTGGCGGGCCAGGCCGGCGCGTTCCTCGGCCCGCTCCTCGGCACACTGCTGCTCTCCGTCGACTTCCGCACCGTCTGCCTGGCCGGTGCCGGGGTCTTCGTCCTCGTCCTTGCCGGACATCTGTGGCTGCTGCCCCAGCACATCCCGGGGCGGGAGCGGGTCCGCGTACGGGGCGGCGTACGCGAAATGCTGCGCAACCGACGCTTCCTTGCGGTGTGCGCCGCCTACGGCGCCTATCTCCTGGCGTACAACCAGCTCTATCTCGCGCTGCCCGCGGAGGTGGAGCGCGCCGCGGGGTCGCAGGCGCCGCTGGCCTGGCTGTTCGCGCTCTCCTCGCTGCTCGTGGTGACCACGCAGCTGCCGGTCACCCACTGGGCGGCGGGGCGGCTCGACCAGCGGCGGTCCATGGCGGTCGGGCTCGTGCTCATCTCCGCGGGGTTCGCCGTCGTGGCTCTCGCGCGTCCTGCCGCCTGGACCGGTGTCGCCGGGCTGCTGCCCGCCGCCGCCTTCGTCGTGCTGCTCACGCTCGGGCAGATGCTGGTCGCCCCGGCCGCCCGCGCCTGGGTCCCCGACCTCACGCCCGGGGGCAGGCTCGGCCTCTACACCGGCGCCCTGTCGTCGGTCTCCGGCCTGATCGTCCTCGCGGGCAGCGCCGCGACCGGCTCGCTCCTGGACGCCGGTCTTCCGTCCTGGACGCCGTGGCTCGCGCTGGCCGCGATTCCCCTCCTGGCCACGGTTCTGCTGCCGGGCCGCACACCGGCTGCGGGCCCGTCAGCCGCCTGACGCACCGGGCATCGCCGGGGTCGCGAGGGCCGCAAGCTCCTCCGGGGTGCGCGGACCTGCACCCTCCAGCAGGCCTTTGGTCCGCAGCAGTTCGGCCACGGCGATCCCCCACGGCAGGGTGAGGCCCGCCTGCGCAAGGAGGTCCCGGTGGGCCAGCATCTCGGCGACCGGGCCCGTGCGCACCCCGGAGGGGATGAGCAGGGCGGCGTCGTCGGCCCAGCGCAGGGCCAGATCCACGTCGTGGGTGGCCATGACCACGGTGGTCCCCGCGTCCCGCAGGCCCTGGAGAGTGGTCAGGAGGCGTTCCTGGCCGTCGGGGTCGAGCCCGGCGGTCGGCTCGTCGAGGATCAGTACACGCGGGCGCATCGCCACGGCGCCCGCGATGGCCGTCCGCTTGCGCTGGCCGTAGGAGAGCAGGTGGGTGGGACGGTCCGCCAGGGCGCTGATGTCGAGCGCGGCGAGCGCCTCGGCGACGCGCGCCCGGACCTCGTCGTCGGGCAGTCCCAGGTTCAGCGGTCCGAAGGACACGTCCTGCTCGACCGACGCGGCGAACAGCTGGTCGTCGGGGTCCTGGACGACCAGCTGGACGGTGGTGCGCAGCCGCGTAAGACCCTTGCGGCCGTACGTCACGGAGTCTCCCCCGAGGGTCAACCCGCCCTGGTCCGGGCGGAGTCCGCCGCTCAGCAGCCGCATGAGGGTGGTCTTGCCGCTGCCGTTGCGCCCCAGGAGCGCGAGGGCGCGGCCCTCGGTGACGTCGAAGTCCAGGCCGCTGAGCACGGTGGGGCCGTCTTCGTAGGCGTAGGACGCGGCTCGCAGAGCGACCAGGGACTCGCCCGGCGCTCGCTCGCGGGGAGCGCTCGGCTCGCTCATGGAAGGAACCTTTCCAGTACGAGGGTGAGGGCCGCGAGGCCCGTGAGGAGTGCCGCGCTCGCGGCGACGAAGCTCCGGGAGATCCGGGCGTCGGGCACGAGCACCCGCAGCGTTCCGTCGTAACCGCGTCCGGCGAGCCCGGCCTGAAGTCGCGTCGCCCGGTCGAAGGCCCGGACGAACGCGGTGGCGCCGAGGCCGCCGAGGGAGCGCCAGGTGGCGGCCCGTGTCGTGTGGCCGAGGCGTGCGGCCTGCGCCTGGCGGATGCGGCTCATGGAGTCCAGGAGCAGGAAGCTCATCCGGTACATGACCAGGGCCACGTCCACGACCGGCGCCGGTACGCCCGCCTTCACCAGGCGGGGCAGCAGGTCCGACATGGGCGTGGTGAAGGCGAACAGCAGGACGCCGAGCGAGGCGGCCGAGGTACGCAGGAGCAGACCGCCCGCCCGCGCCGGGCCGCCGTCGGCGAGCGTGACGAACCCTTCGGGCCCGCCGAGTTGGACGATCAGGGTCAGGGCGCCGGTGACGCAGAAGCCGAGCGGCACGCGGTAGGCGCGCCACAGCTTGCGCGGCGGTACCCCGGCGGGTCCGAGGAGCACCGCGAGCGCCGTGATCAGTACCAGGGCTGCGCCCGGCCAGGGCGGAAGGGAGACGGCAAGGACGGTGAGGCCGAGCCCGAGCACGGCCTTGTCCACGGGGTGGCGGCGGCGCCAGCGACTGCTGTGCGCCGCCGCGTCGATGGGCAGCACGCGGGCTCAGACCTGCTCGGTCCCGGGCCTGCCGCCCTCCGCGTCCGCCGTCTGCTCGGCGGTCGCTTCCTGCTCCCGTGCCTGTTCGGCGCCCTGGCGGCGCCCCTTGCGCAGCCCGAAGTAGTAGGCGAGGACGCCCGCGCCCAGGGCCGCCTGGAGAGCGAAGAGCGCCGACTCGACTTCCCCTGACGGGGGTTCGTACAGCGGCGAGAACCAGGGTTCGTAATCCGGCTTGATCTCGGTGATCGCGGTTTCGGCCTGGGCGTCGGCCCCGGCGAACGGCTCCTTCTCGTCGTCGCCGAGGCCGAGCGCCAGCGGCAGCACCGCGAGCGCGGCGACGATGACGAGGAGCAGGGTGTTGATCTTCGCGTTCCGGCTCATCAGGCGCTGGCCCCCGTCTCCGTCTTGGTGTCCGTACCGGTCTGCGCGGCCTGCTTCTTGCCCTGGAGCAGCACGCCGAGCCGGGTGAGCTCGCCCTTGCTTGACTGCACGAGCAGCCGCATCACCAGGACGGTGAGCAGGCCCTCGCTGACCGCGAGAGGGATCTGCGTGACGGCGAAGATGCCGCCGAACTTGCCCAGGGCGCCGATGAATCCACTGCTGGGGTCGGGGAACGCCAGGGCCAGCTGGACGCTGGTGACGCAGTATGTGGACAGGTCGGCGACGAACGCGCCGAAGAACACGGCGACCATGAGCGGCACGTCGTATCGCTTCAGGAGGCGGTAGACGGCGTATCCGGCCCATGGCCCGACGATCGCCATGGAGAAGACGTTGGCGCCGAGCGTGGTGAGCCCGCCATGGGCGAGCAGCAGCGCCTGGAAGAGCAGCGTGATCGTGCCGAGCACCGTCATGATCGGCGGCCGGAACAGGATCGCGCCGAGCCCGGTTCCCGTGGGATGCGAGCAACTGCCCGTCACGGATGGGATTTTCAGCGCGGAAAGGACAAATGTGAAGGCACCGGAGGCACCCAGGAGCAGGGTGCTCTCGGGGTGCTCCTTGACCTCACGGGTCAGGGAGCGGACTCCGTGGACGACAAACGGCGCGGACGCTACGCCCCAGGCGATCGCGTGCGCCGGCGGGAGGAAACCCTCGGCTATGTGCATGGCTAAGCAGACCCTCTCCAGCACCTCGTGGATGGACAACGCGCCTTGGCCGGTCTCCTGGCTGACGGGTCGTACCGACCGGACTCCGCCTTCCCGGGTACGTGCGTACCCAGTGGCTGCCGCAAGGGCTGGAGCCGGACTTCCCGATCACAGTGGCGAGGGCCGCACCGGCATCACACCGGATTTCCCGTTCACCAAGGCGTGGTGACCCTAGTGCGCAACCGAGTTTCCTGACAACTTGCGGGGACGCTGCACCTGTGGCACGCGCGAGCGCACACGACCAGGGCGTACGCCCCTGGTCAGCGCATGTGCCCCGGCCCGTGCGCGCCCCGTGGTCCGGCGGTTCTCAGGCCTGCTCGCTCGCCACCGGGTAGGGGACGAAGGTGCTGCTGTTCTCGTCGATCGCCAGGCGGCGGTCGAGGGGCGGTACCGCGCGCTGGGGGCAGTCGGTGCGTTCGCACAGGCGGCAGCCCATGCCGATGGGCACGGCCGATGACGCGTTGTCGAGGTCGAGTCCGTCGGAGTAGACGAGCCGCGAGGCGTGACGGATCTCGCAGCCCAGGCCGATGGCGAAGGTCTTGCCGGGCTCGCCCCAGCCGCCGCGGTGCCGGGTGACGGCGCGGGCGGTCCACAGGAAGCGCTGCCCGTCCGGCATGGAGGCCACCTGGACATGGATGCGGCCGGGCGCGGCGAACGCCTCGTACACGTTCCACAGCGGGCAGGTGCCGCCCGCACGGGAGAAGTGGAAGGCGGTGGCGGACTGCCGCTTGGACATGTTGCCCGCCCGGTCGACCCGCACGAAGGAGAAGGGCACCCCGCGCAGCCGGGGCCGTTGCAGGGTGCTCAGGCGGTGGCAGATCGTCTCGTAGCCAAGCCCGAAGTGGTCGGTGAGGCGCTCGATGTCGTAGCGGAACTCCTCGGCGGCGGCGTGGAAGCGGCGGTACGGCAGGATCAGCGCGGCCGCGAAGTAGTTGGCGATGCCGATACGAGCCAGCGGCCAGGCCGCGGCCTGCGGGTCGAAATCCTCCGATGCGAGGTCGGAGATCTCCCCGGCGTATTCGAGCAGCGCGAGCTGGGTGGCCATCCGGAACGCCTGCTGGCCGGGGCGCAGCCGGTTGGAGAGGTGCAGGACGCGGGCCGTCGGGTCGTAGTGGTGCAGGCGGCCTTCGGTGTCCCCGGCCAGGCGTACCCCGTGGCGCTCGGCGAGCCGCGCGGCCAGGGCCCGGACGACCTCGCCGGGGCGTACGCCGATCTCGGCGGCGAACTGTTCGGCGGCGAGGTCGATGTCGTGGAGGTAGTTCTGGCGCCGGTAGAAGAACTCGCGGATCTCCTCGTGCGCGGAACGGGGCTGCGCGGCCGCTCCCGCACCCCGTCCCTCGGTGGCTTCGGAGAGCTGTTCGGTGAGGTGCTGGTTCCGGCGGCCGAGGTCCACCAGAACCCTCGCCACGGCGGGCATGCGCGATGCCAGGTCCGAGAGGTCGGACGCGGAGACCCGTCCGGCGGAGACCTCGCCGGTGAGGGCGTCCCGCAGGTCGGCCACCAGGCGGCTGGTGTCGCGCTCGGAGAAGAAGCCCGGGTCGACGCCGAACGCCTCGGTGAGGCGCAGCAGTACGGGGACGGTCAGCGGCCGGGAGTCGTGCTCCATCTGGTTCAGATAGCTCGGCGAGATGGCCAGGGTCCGCGCCAGGTCGGCCTGGCTCATGCGGCGTTCCTCCCGCAGCCGTCGCAGCCGTGCTCCCGCGTACGTCTTACTCACCCGTGGCTCCTGTCCGATCACGATCACCCTCGAACGCACTGCTGGTGATGGTAGCCACGGGGACGCCATTCCAGGCATTGGCAAACTTGGCAATACGGCGGCCAAAGATGCGCAGAACTTGGCAGCTTTCCCTGCTTGATGGCACTGAGTGCCGGTGCCAGAGTCGTACTGCGGCCCGCCGGACTCCATCGGGCGGATCGGAACAGGGGTCCGATTCAATGCCCTGACGTCGGCGATCCCGACCCTTCCGCCCGGCTCGGCAGCATTGCTCGGCTTGCCAATCCACGGAATCGGCGGGCCGCATCCTCCATATATTCGGCACTCAGTGCCAGTAATTCGCAACGTTCACGCATCTCCGGGAGACGGTCATGGCACAGGCAGGGACCACGACGGCAACGGCGCAGGAGCTCGCTCAGCGGTGGGCGCGCGAAGCCCGCTGGAAGGGCATCGAGCGCACCTACTCCGCCGAGGACGTGGTCAGGCTCTCCGGCAGCGTCCGCGAGGAGCACACCCTCGCCCGGCGCGGCGCCGAGCGGCTGTGGAAGCAGCTGCACGAGCAGGACTACATCCACGCGCTCGGCGCGCTCACCGGCGGCCAGGCGGTCCAGCAGGTCAAGGCAGGCCTCCAGGCGATCTACCTGTCCGGCTGGCAGGTGGCCGCCGACGCCAACCAGGCCGGGCACACCTACCCCGACCAGTCGCTCTACCCCGCCAACTCGGTGCCTCAGGTGGTCCGTCGGATCAACAACGCGCTGCTGCGCGCCGACCAGATCGCCACCGCCGAAGGCGGCGACGACACGACCGACTGGCTCGCGCCGATCGTCGCCGACGCCGAGGCGGGCTTCGGCGGCCCGCTCAACGCCTTCGAGCTGACCAAGGCGATGATCGCCGCGGGTGCGGCGGGCATCCACTACGAGGACCAGCTCGCCTCGGAGAAGAAGTGCGGCCACCTGGGCGGCAAGGTCCTCGTGCCGACCGGCCAGCACATCCGTACCCTCAACGCGGCCCGCCTGGCCGCCGACATCGCCGATGTCCCGACGCTGATCGTGGCCCGCACCGACGCGCTCGCCGCGAACCTCCTGACCAGCGACGTCGACGAGCGCGACGCCCGCTTCGTCACCGGCGAGCGCACCGCCGAGGGCTTCTACCGGGTGCGCAACGGCATGGAGCCGGTCATCGCCCGCGGCCTGGCCTACGCCCCGTACGCGGACCTCATCTGGGTCGAGACCGGCACCCCGGACCTCGCCCAGGCCCGCGAGTTCGCCGAGGCGATCCACGCCGAGCACCCCGACCAGATGCTCGCCTACAACTGCTCGCCGTCGTTCAACTGGCGTGCCGCCCTGGACGACGACCAGATCGCCAAGTTCCAGCGCGAACTGGGTGCCATGGGCTACCGCTTCCAGTTCATCACCCTGGCCGGCTTCCACTCCCTCAACCACGGCATGTTCGACCTCGCCCGCGGTTACGCCGAGCACGGCATGACCGCCTATGTCGACCTCCAGGAGCGCGAGTTCGCGGCGCAGGCGCAGGGCTTCACCGCCGTCAAGCACCAGCGCGAGGTGGGCACCGGGTACTTCGACCAGGTGTCCACCGCGGTCAACCCCGCCTCCTCCACGACCGCGCTCGCCGGGTCCACCGAGGCCGAGCAGTTCCACTAGACGCTTCGCCGGATCGCGGCAGTCACGCCCATGGGCCGGTGGGGGGCTTGGCGCGCAGGTCTCCGCCCCTCTTCGGGGCACGTCCATCGCGTCTTCGGGGCAAGCCCATCGCGCCCCCACCGCCCCGTCAGTCCTCCCTCCCGCCTCCCGACGAGGAGAACCGCATGCCCACCTCCGCTCCGACCAGCCGTGCCCAGGTCCTCGGCATGCCGGCTGACCGGCACGACGAGATCCTCACCCCCGAGGCCCTTGAGTTCGTCGGGCGCCTCGTCGACGCCTTCGCCGAGCGCCGCCTGGAGATCCTCAAGGAGCGCAGGCGGGTCGGGGCCCGCCTCGCCTCCGGCTACCCGCTCGACTTCTCCGTCGCCACCGGCCGCGTACGGGCCGACGACTCCTGGCAGGTGGCGCCCCCGGCACCCGGCCTCACCGACCGCCGGGTGGAGATCACCGGGCCTCCGGAGCGGGCGATGACGGTCAACGCCCTCAACTCCGGTGCGCAGGTGTGGATGGCTGACTTCGAGGACGCCACCTCGCCCACCTGGGACAACATCGTCGAAGGCCAGCTGAACCTGCTCGACGCCATCGAGCGCAGGATCGACTTCACCACCCCGGAGGGCAGGCAGTACCGGCTCGGCGAGCGGACCGCCACCATCGTCGTCCGTCCTCGCGGCTGGCACCTGGTCGAAGAGCACCTGGAGATCGGCGGCCGGCCCGCCCCCGCCTCGCTGGTGGACTTCGGGCTCTACTTCTTCCACTGCGCCCAGCGGCAGATCGACGCCGGGCAGGGACCGTACTTCTATCTGCCGAAGCTGGAGAGCCGCGACGAGGCACGGCTGTGGAACGACGTGTTCGTCCTCGCCCAGGACCTCCTCGGCATCCCCCGCGGCACGATCCGGGCCACCGTCCTGATCGAGACCATCACGGCGGCCGTCCAGATGGAGGAGATCCTCTACGAGCTCCGCGAGCACAGCTCGGGGCTCAACGCGGGCCGCTGGGACTACCTCTTCAGCCTCATCAAGACCTTCGGGCACCGCACCGACTTCCTGCTGCCCGACCGGGCGAAGGTCACCATGACCGCCCCCTTCATGCGCGCGTACACCGAACTCCTCGTGCGCACCTGCCACAAGCGAGGCGCCCACGCCATCGGCGGCATGGCCGCCCACGTGCCCGGCAAGGACCCAGACGCGCACCGGGCGGCCCTCGCAACGGTCCGGCTGGACAAGGAACGCGAGGCCGAGGACGGCTTCGACGGCTCCTGGGTCGCCCACCCCGCCCTCGTCCCCGTCTGCCGCGAGGTCTTCGACGGGGTGCTCGGCAGCCGCCCGCACCAGATCGACCGCGCCCGCAGCGACGTCGAGGTGACGGCGGCACAGCTGCTCTCCGTGCGCCGGATCAGCGCACCGCCCACCTCGGAGGGCGTGCGCACCAACATCGCGGTTGCCGTGCGCTACTTCGCCGCATGGCTGCACGGGCAGGGAGCCGTCGCCCTCTACGGGCTCATGGAGGACACCGCCACCGCCGAGATCGCGCGGGTGCAGATCTGGCAGTGGCTGCGGCACCGGGCCGTCGACCGCGAGAGGGTTCTGGAGCTCCTCGACGCCGAACTCGCCGCCCTGGGCGCGGAGTATCCGTGGGCGCCGATCGATGACATCCGCATCATCTTCGAACGCACCGCCCTGGCACGCGAGTTGCCCGCCTTCTTCACCACGGACGCCTACTCCCGCCACCTCGTGCGCCGCCCGGAGGGACGGTCATGAGCGCGGCCATCCGCCGGGTCGGCGTGGTGGGCGGGGGCCAGATGGGTGCCGGGATCGCCGAGGTGTGTGCCCGCGCCGGTCTGGACACCGTGGTCTGCGAGGCCGACGCCCTGGCCGCCCGCGCCGCCCGCGAGCGCGTGGCCGTCTCCCTCGAACGCGCCGTCCAGCGCGGCAAGCTGGACCGCATCAGCGCCGAGGACGCACTGGCCCGAATGGTCTTCACCGGCAGCCTCGACGATCTGGCCGACCGACAGCTCGTCGTCGAGGCCGTGGTGGAGGACATCGCCGCGAAGACGGAGATCTTCGCGACCCTGGACAAGGCCGTCGAGGACCCGGAGGCGATCCTCGCCACCAACACCTCCTCCATCCCCGTGATGCGTCTGGGCATGGCGACCCGGCGTGCCGACCGCGTCCTGGGCCTGCACTTCTTCAATCCCGCCCCCGTACTTCCCCTGGTCGAGGTCGTCTCCTCGCTGCACACGGCGGCGCGGACCGTCGCCGCCGCCGAGGACTTCGCGGCGCACACCCTGGGCAAGACGGTCGTCCGGTCGAAGGACAGGGCGGGCTTCGTCGTCAACGCACTGCTCGTGCCGTACCTCCTGTCGGCGATCCGGATGACAGAGTCCGGCTTCGCCACGCCCGCCGACGTGGACGCGGGCATGGAGCTGGGCTGCGCGCACCCGATGGGCCCGCTGAAGCTGGCCGACCTGATCGGCCTCGACACGGTCGCCTCCATCGCGGCGTCCCTCTACGAAGAGTTCAAGGAACCCTTGTACGCCCCGCCGCCGCTGCTGCTGCGCATGGTCGAAGCGGGGCTGCTCGGCCGCAAGAGCGGGCGCGGGTTCCACACGTACGACCGGGGCTGAGGGGCCCGGGTCCGCCGCCGGGCCGAGGGCCTGCGGCTGCTGTGGGCGGGGGCGCGGAACAGAGTGGTGATCTGTTCCGCGCCTTCGCGTGCCCGAACGGGGTCCGTGTCTCACGTCACGGTCCGGAATGTGATCAGGACTGTCCGGCAGGTCGCGCGCCCTCTAGGGTTGCCCGTGCAGCTGGTTCGCCCTGCCCGCCAGGCAGACGCGTCGTAAGAGGGAACCCGGTGGGAATCCGGGACTGCCCCGCAGCGGTGAGCGGGAACGACCGCCGTCATACGCACTGGATCCAGGCGGATCCGGGAAGCGACGGCCAGTAGGAATCTGCCCCGGCAGATGTGCCCGCGAGTCCGAAGACCTGCCCGTTGCCCGTACGTGATCCCTCACGCACGGACATTCCGGTGACCTCGTGGGCGGGTCGGCGTACAGATCAGGCGGAGCACCGCGCCCAAGGCGCGTGCCGGATCCGCCCGGTCCGTCATCCCTTCGCGTCCGTGTCCCGTCACCGGGATGCTCAGGAGTCATCTCGCGAAGGAGATTTCCGTGACATCGAAGTCCGCAGCCGCGGCAGCACGGTCCACCGTGTACGGCTACCCCCGCCAGGGCCCCCACCGGGAACTGAAGAAGGCCGTCGAGGGTTACTGGAAGGGCCGCGTCACCGCCCACGCCCTCCGGGACACCGCGGTCCGACTGCGCAGGGACACCTGGCAGCACCTGGCCGACGCCGGCATCCATGAAGTGCCGACCGGTGACTTCTCGTACTACGACCACGTCCTGGACACCAGCGTCATGGTCGGCGCGATCCCCCGGCGGCACCGCGAGGCCGTCGACGCCGACGCCCTCGACGGCTACTTCGCGATGGCCCGCGGCACCCGGGACGTGGCGCCGCTCGAAATGACCAAGTGGTTCGACACCAACTACCACTACCTGGTGCCGGAGCTCGGCCCCGACACCGTCTTCACCGCCGACTCCGCCAAGCAGGTCGCCGAGCTCAAGGAAGCTCTTGCCCTGGGCCTCGCCGCCCGTCCGGTCCTCGTCGGCCCGGTCACCTATCTGCTCCTCGCCAAGCCCGCGCCCGGCGTGGCCGCCGACTTCGAGCCGCTCACGCTGCTCGACCGGCTCCTTCCCGTGTACGCCGAAGTCCTCGCCGACCTGCGTGCCGCCGGTGCCGAATGGGTGCAGCTCGACGAGCCCGCCCTGGTCCAGGACCGCACCCCGGCCGAGCTCAACGCCGCCGCCCGCGCCTACCGCGACCTCGGCTCCCTCACCGACCGCCCGCAGCTGCTGGTCGCCTCCTACTTCGGCCGGCTCGGCGACGCGCTGCCGGTGCTCGCCAAGGCGCCGGTCGAGGGCCTCGCCCTGGACTTCACCGAGGCCGCCGCGGGACAGCTCGACGATCTCGCCGCGGTCGGCGGTCTGCCCGGCAGGCGCCTTGTCGCGGGTGTCGTCAACGGCCGCAACATCTGGATCAACGACCTGTCGAAGTCCCTGTCCACGCTGGGCACGCTCCTGGGCCTCGCCGACCGGGTCGACGTCTCCGCGTCCTGCTCCCTGCTTCATGTGCCGCTGGACTCCACGGCCGAACGGGACATCGACCCGCAGATCGCCCGCTGGCTGGCCTTCGCCCACCAGAAGACCGCCGAGATCGCCACGCTGGCCCGCGGTCTGATCCAGGGGACGGGTGCCATCACCGCCGAGCTCTCCGCCAACCGCGCCGACCTGGCATCGCGCTCGGGCTCGGCCCTGACCCACGATCCGGCCGTACGCTCCCGGGTCGCCGCCGTCACCGACGCCGATGCCCGCCGCGCGCACGCCTACCCGGAGCGTGCGGCGGCCCAGCGGGCCCGCCTCGGACTGCCGCAGCTGCCCACGACCACCATCGGATCGTTCCCGCAGACCGGCGAACTGCGCACGGCACGCGCCGACCTGCGCGCGGGACGCATCGACACGGCGGGCTACGAGGACCGGATCCGCGCCGAGATCCAGGACGTGATCTCCTTCCAGGAGAAGGCGGGCATCGATGTCCTGGTGCACGGCGAGCCCGAGCGCAACGACATGGTGCAGTACTTCGCCGAGCAGCTCACCGGCTATCTCGCCCTGCAGCACGGCTGGGTCCAGTCCTACGGCACCCGCTACGTCCGGCCGCCGGTCCTGGCCGGCGACATCTCGCGCCCCGAGCCGATGACGGTGCGCTGGACGGCGTACGCCAACTCCCTCACCGACCGCCCCGTCAAGGGCATGCTCACCGGCCCCGTCACCATGCTCGCCTGGTCCTTCGTCCGCGACGACCAGCCCCTTGGCGACACGGCGCGCCAGGTCGCCCTGGCCCTGCGCGACGAGGTCAACGACCTGGAATCGGCGGGCACTTCGGTCATCCAGGTCGACGAGCCCGCCCTGCGCGAGACGCTCCCGCTGCGCGCCGCCGAACACGCCGCATACCTGGGCTGGGCCACGGAATCCTTCCGCCTCACCACCAGCGGCGTACGCCCGGACACCCAGATCCACACCCACATGTGCTACGCCGAGTTCGGCGACATCGTCCAGGCCATCGACGACCTCGACGCCGACGTCATCAGCCTGGAGGCCGCCCGCTCGCACATGCAGGTGGCCCGCGAACTGGCCGGACACGGCTACCCCCGCGAGGCGGGCCCCGGCGTCTACGACATCCACTCCCCGCGCGTACCCAGCACCGAGGAAGCGGCGGCCCTGCTGCGCAAAGGCCTGGAAGCCATCCCGGCCGACCGCCTCTGGGTCAACCCGGACTGCGGCCTCAAGACCCGCGCCTGGCCCGAAACCAAGGCCTCCCTGGAAAACCTGGTCGCGGCAGCACGCGAGGTGAGGTCGGAGCTGCCTGCGGGGTCCTGACCCGAATGCGCGGAGCGGGGCGGTCATTTGAGGCTGAATGGCCGCCCTGCGTCCTCGTCTCCGTCATGCTGGACGCGCTGGCCGATCCGTCACGGAGCTGGGAGGCGACCGGTGCCCAGGGGGATGAGTTACGCGGACGCGGTGCGGCTGCTGGGCGGAGAGAGCCCCGCGCTGGCAGCTCTTGACCGGCTGACCGGCGGTGCGCTCCTGGTGGCCACCGGCGGTGGGTCCGCACTGGCGTTGAGCCTGTTCGACGCACGGGGCGAGCTGGCACGGCTGAGTCAATCCATGGTCTCCGGCCTCGCCGAGCGGTCACGCGGCCTGGGCCGATTCGACCGCACCCAGCGCCTTTCCGCCGCGCACGCGGTTGTGGTGTTGGCCGCCTACTTCGACACCCTCAAGGAGTTCGACCTCCCCTTCGACCGCCGCGAGTTGAGCGTGGCCCGGGACGAGACCGTACGCATGGCCACCGGTCGCACCCCCGAGTCCGGACGGCTCGCGGCCCTCGCCGACGAACTGCTGCGCGCCGAGGTGCCGATGCCCGCGCCGCACCGCCCCTACGAACTGGAACTCATCGCGCTGCGCGAGTTCTACCGGACCTTGTCCGATCAGGTCGTGGCGTACCTGTCAGGCTGCGCGGCCTGGGAGGACGTGCCGGAGCGGGAGCGGGGTGATCTGCGGGCCACCTTTCTGGATTCCATCCCCGAACAGGCCCTATCCGCGTACGAGATCATGTACCGGCGCCTCGCGGCCGAGTCCCCCGAGGTGGCTGCCTGGGTCAACATCATCGACCACCAGGCGACCCGCAACGAGGTCCGCCGTCTCGAAGGCACGCTGCGGCAGTTGGAGGAAGCGGTGGCCAGGGCGGCCGACGGGCGGGTGGCAGCCGAGCGGTACGTGGCGCTGAACCGAGCGTCGCGGGCAGCGATGCACGCCCCGTTACTGGCACTGGAGGACCTTCCCGAAGGGCTGGCGGTCCCTGCCCTCGGCGAGGGATACATCTCCCCGGATTTCAAGGTGGCGGTTTTCGGAGCCACGGACCGCCTCTCGGAGGAGTACTGGTGGGACGAGCGGCAGGTTCACCCGGACCTGGAGGGCTTCCTGGCAGGCTTCTTCACGGCGCCGCAGGCCGTCGAGTCGCCGCTACTGCTCCTGGGGCAGCCGGGCTCGGGGAAGTCAGTGCTGACCCGCGTCCTGGCAGCCCGGCTGCCCGCCGCGGAGTTCCTCGTCGTACGGGTGCCGCTGTCCGCCGTGCCCGCGGACGCGGCGATCCAGGACCAGATCGAGACCGCGATCCGCGACGCCACCGGGGAATCCATGGCCTGGCCCGACGTGACGCGCACGGCGCCGCGTGCGCTGCCCGTGGTGCTGCTCGACGGCTTCGACGAACTCCTGCAGGCGACCGGGGTGAGCCAGTCCGACTACGTGCAGAAAGTGGCCGCGTTCCAGAAGCGCGAGGCCACGCACGGCCGCCCCATGGCCGTGGTGATCACCAGCCGCACCGCGGTCGCCGACCGGGCCCGTCTCTCGCCCGGCGGCGTGGCCGTGCGGCTCGAACCCTTCAGCGATGAGCAGGTGACGCGATGGCTGGAACTGTGGAACCGGACCAACGCGGCGCACTTCCGTGACCAGTCGCTGCTGCCCTTGCTCCCTGAGCATGTGCTGACGCAGCGCGGACTGAGCAGCCAGCCACTGCTGTTGCTGATGCTCGCCCTGTACGACGCCCAGGGGAACGACTTCCAGCGTGACCAGGGAGAGCTGGCGGGCTTCGACCTCTACGAACGCCTCCTGGCCCGCTTCGCGGCGCGCGAGGTCCGCAAGGGTGAGCCGGGGCTCACCGAGGAACAGCTTGGGCGGGCAGTGGAGGCCGAGCTGCTGGTCCTGTCCGTGACGGCCTTCGCCATGTTCAACCGCGGCAGGCAGTGGGTCACCGAGGAGGAACTGACGGAGGACCTGGAAGTACTCCTGCCACGGCGCGCACGGACTGTGCGCACTGCCGATCTGCGGGCCGCACTCACGCCCGGTCAGGTGGTCGTGGGCCGGTTCTTCTTCATCCACCGTGCGGAGGCGTCACGGGACGGGGTACGACTGCGGTCCCTTGAGTTCTTGCACTCGACTTTCGGCGAGTACTTGATCGCACGGCTGACGCTGCGGGAGCTCGAGGACCTTGCGAGGACGGCTCGCGCCGACGCCTGTCGGGTCCGGTCCCCCGTCCCTGACGATGCGTTCCTTCATGCCCTGCTCTCCTATCAGACGCTCTCCGTCCGCTCCGCCACCCTCACCTTCCTCAACCAGGCGCTCGAACGGCTGCCCCCGGAACAACTGACCGTACTGCGACCGCTGCTCCTACAGCTCTTCCACTCCGCGTTGCAGGCCCGGCAGGAACGCGCCTTCGACAGATACCAGCCCGCGAACTTCCCCGTGCCGGCCCGGCACGCAGCCTGGGCCGCCAACCTACTGCTGCTCCTGGTACTCCCGGGCGAGCCCGTAAGCGGTCGGGAACTGTTTCCCGAGGGAGAACCGGCACATCACTGGAACCGGCTGATGACGCTGCTCAAGTCGCAGCTCACGTACGAAGGTTGGCCTATGCTCGGCCGAGTCCTCTCACTGGAGCGCACCTGGCTGGACGGGCGCAGGGACGTGCTTGTCACGTTGACGGACATCGCCTCCGGCAACCCTCCCGCCACCCCGGCGGTCGATCCGTACTGGACGTATGACATCGAGCCCAGCAGCGACGAGCGTGGGCGTGTCTCTTGGATGAGGAGTCTCGAGGAGCATTGGCGCCGGGACACGCACCTGCTGTGCGACACGGACCGCGACATCCTTCAGCACGCGCTCGAGCCCTTGTGCCAGGCAGGGCTCGGCATGGCCGTCACCGACTTCGCCGGCTACTGGGAAGAACGCTGCATCTCGGCGGCGCACGCTCTGCTCCAACTCTGGACAGCCCGGCACGAGGGGCCCGCGCCGGAGCGTCCCCCGGAACTTCACCGCATCGCGCTGCACATCGCGTTGCATAGCCTGCCCGGATCAGAATCCGACTTTCAGGATTTCATCGAACGTTACTTGCGCACAGTGCTCCGCGAATGGCGAGCGATCGGCCGCGATCCGGGTGAGGCCTGGATCGAGCAAACCATGGCCATCGTGCGCACCAACCGCTCCGGCAACACCGCGGGCCGGGATCTCGACCGTCAGGCAAGAGCACTCCTGGACGAGCCGGACTGACCCGCGCGGCGGGGCAGACGTCGGAGGGCCGTAGCCCTCATCTCTCATGCCGTGCGGCGCTCCGTCGCACCCGCCCTCCCCACGAGGAGTCACACCGTGCCCGTCGATGACATCAACGCTCATGCCTGGAACATCTACGGCCAACGTCAGCTGGCTCACGCCTGCCTGCCGCCCGTCCCTGACCAGCTGTCCTGGACGCCTTGGGCAGGGGTCGGGCCGGGTGCCGAAGTCCTCGGCGACCTCGCCGGCCGGCGCGTCCTGGACATCGGCTCCGGCGCCGGCCACCACGCCGTGCACCTCGCCCGGGCGCACGGTGCTCGCGTCACCGGAATCGAGCTGTCCCCGACCCAGCACCAACGTGCCACCTCCGCATACGCGGACATCCCGAGCGTGGAGTTCGTGCAAGGGGACGTAGCCGAATACCTCATCGGAGCCGAGCCGTTCGACGCCGCGTACGCCATCGGCACTCTGGCATTCCTCGACCCGCACCGCGCGCTGCCCGTCTTGCGCGACGGTCTGCGCCCAGGGGCGCCGCTGATCCTCTCGCTCCTGCACACCGACCTGCACGGCCACGGCCCTTCCACGGAAGTCGTGCCTCGAGAGCAAGAGATCCTGCTGCGCGATGATCCTCCGCTGCCGACCCTCATGTGGATCCTGACACCGGGACTGTGGGAGGAGCTGCTCACCGACTATGGCTTCCGTGTCGAGGCCAGCGAGCTGTTGAGTCCTCCCGAGGGCAATGCCCCGATCATCCAGCAGCTCATCCGCGCCCGCCGCCGGCCCAACCCGCCGCCGCGGGCGTCCAGCCGCCCCCGCGGCCCCAGACCGCCGGCGGCGCACGCGGCCGTCGGTGTCGGGGCGATCGTCCACGGCGAGCAGGGGATCCTGTTGGGACGCCATCGTCACGGAACCCTCGAACTGCCCGGCGGGACCGTGGAGGCCGGGGAGTCCTTCGAAGGCGCAGTGGTGCGCGAACTCGGTGAGGAGAGCGGGCTGATCGCCCGGCCGGCAGACGTCACGCTGGTAGGAACACTTGTCGATCACGTCGAGGGAGTGCTGCGGGTGACCGTCGGCGCGATCGTCCACGCCTGGCGGGGGCAGCCGGCCACGCAGCCGGACGAAAGTGTCGGCGACTGGGCCTGGTACCCCTTGGACCGACTGCCCGACGACCTGTTCGTGTGCAGCGCCCAGATCCTCACGGCCTGGCGTCCCGGCCTGCCCATCGATCACTCACCCGCACACTTCACGCCCTTCGCTGCGGCGGACGTGAGGGCGTCCGCTTCACAGGTGGCGTGGCGGACTGTTGCGGATGGCTGAGCGGCGGGCCCACAGTGCGCAGGCGAGCAGCACGAGACCGGCGAGGCAGTAGGCCCACGCGTTCGTGCTGCCCCTGGCGGCGCCAACGGCCCAGGCCAGCGACCAGATGGCTAGCAGGGCGCTCAGGGCGGTCCAGGCGAGCGTCCACATCTGGTTACGCGCCGCGAGACGTTGCGGAGTACCTCGTTCCATCTCGCCCATGCCGGGCGAGCCACGATGCTCATCACGAATCGTCATAGGTTGCCGGATGCCCCCGACCCGGCGACCGAACCACGGACCACCGGCATAGACCCGGCCCACGCGGCACGCACCGAGCGGTGGGCCGGGCGGTGCGGGGCTGGTCGGGGGCCGCGTGGCAGGCGCAGGTCACGGCCTTACCCTGAAGGGGCTCAGCGCCCCGGGACGGGGCCTGTCCGACGCGCCGCACGCCAGGAGATCCCCATGGACACCACGCCGCTCCCCTCGCTCCTGGAGGACCATCCGGTCGTCGCCAGCGTCAAGGACGCGGACGACCTCGACGCCGTGCTGCGCTCCGACTGCCGCATCGTCTTCCTGCTCTACGGCACGGTCCTCGACCTGCCCGCGATCGTGCGGCGGCTCAAGGACGACGGGCGGATCGTCCTGGTCAACGTGGACCTGCTCGAAGGCTTCGCCGGCAAGGAGATCGTGGTCCGGTACATCAAGGAGCGCACGGCCGCCGACGGCGTGCTCAGCTCCAAGGCGTTCATGCTGCGCGCGGCCCGCGAGCTCGGCCTGTACGCCGTGCACCGCTTCTTCCTCATCGACTCGATGTCGTACCGCAATCTCGCCCCGCAGCTGCGCATGTCGAAGGCCGACTGCGTGGAGATCCTGCCGGGCTGCATGCCCCGGGTCATCTCCTGGGTCGTCGAGGACATCGATGTGCCGCTCATCGCGGGCGGCCTTGTCTGCGACCGGGACGACGTATTCGCCGCCCTGAAGGCGGGGGCGAGCGCCATCGCCTCGTCGAACCGCGAGGTCTGGGCGATGTGACGGCCGCGGGCACGGCGCGCGACATCGGGGGTTGACACTGCCGACACCCTCGATTTACTTTTGCCCGGCGGGCCGAAAGTAGGCGCCGCCCCCAAGCTGACACCACAATCGCATATCGGCTTCCGGACCATGAGTCTTCGACTTCTGTTCCGGGGCAGTTACTAGAGACCAGAGAACAGTAACTCCCACCCGCAAGGGGAGAGTTGCTGTTCTTTTTTTGTGCCTTCAAGTGCTTCTTGCCCTGTCCTGTCTTGTCCTGCCCGTCCTGCATTTCCACAAAGAGGTGGTGAGCGCCGTGACCAAGTCCCAGAAGTGGGTCAGCTTTCTGATCCTGTCGATGACCTGCGGAGTCATCTACCAGGTCGCGTACATCCGGTTCGTGTTCCTGGGGCCCACGGCGAAGGCACTCGCCCTCTCGGGGCAGGAGTACGCCAACATCATCTCGGTGTTCGGCATCGTCGCCATGGTGATGTACTTCTTCGGCGGCTGGTTCGCCGACAAGTTCTCGCCGAAGCTCCTGATCGTGACCGCGCTCGTCGGCACCGGAATCGCCGATCTCTATCTCGGGACCGTTCCCGGATACTGGGGAATTCTGGCCGCACACGTCCTCATGGCCGTGATGGGAATGGGTCTGTACTGGGCCGCCCTGGTGAAAGCCATCGGAATGCTGGGTGATTCCTCGGAACAGGGCCGTCTGTTCGGTTTCCTTGAGGGCGTGCGCGGTGTCACGTCGACGATCGTCGGCTTCGTGGGGACGGCCGTCGTCGCGGCGAGCGTCGCCGAGGCGGCGGGCGTGCTGTGGCTGATCCGCATCTACGGCATCCTGTGCTTCGTCTACGCCGCTCTCGTGTGGCTGTTCGTCAAGGGGGACGAGCGGCGCCTGGCCGACCTCGGCTCCAGCACCGTCACCCTGCGCCAGCTGTGGCTGGCGGCACGCAACAAGTACACGTGGCTGATCGGCGGGACGGTCATGCTGATGTACTGCTTCTACACCACGCTCGGCTACTTCTCGCCGCTCCTGGAGCACCAGTACGGGATGGCCGCCGCGCTCATCGGCGTCATCGGCGTCGTGCGCACCTACGTCTTCCAGTTCGTCGCCGGTCCGGCCGGCGGGGTCGTCGTGGACAAGGTCACCAAGTCGACGCCGCGCTTCCTGCGCTGGATGTTCCTAGGCTGCGCCGCCATCGCCGTGACCTTCCTGGTGCTGCCGCGTGACTCCGCCTTCAAATGGGTGGCCCTTGCCCTGATGTTCGCGCTGTGCCTGCTGGTGTTCGCCAGCCGGGGCGTCTACTGGGCGCAGGTGGGCGAGGTCGAGGTCCCGGCGGACGAGCGCGGCGGCGTCATCGGCCTCGCCTCGGGGATCGCGTATCTGCCCGACGCGTTCCTGCCGACCGTGAGCGCCTGGTGGATCGGCGATCCGGCCGCGACGCCCGCCGTCCCCGAGCACGGCGGCGGCTACACCACCCTGTTCCTCTTCCTGCTCGCCATGGCGCTCCTGGGCGTGGGCCTGACCACGCTCACCGACCGCACCCGGCGCCGCGAACTGGCCGCCCGCGCCTCGCGGCCCGCCCCGGGGGCGGTGCCCGTCACCACCTGAGCTCCCAGCGACTCCGCCCCACCGCACCACGTACGTACCGCACCGGAAAGAGCGAACTCCCCATGGACATCACCGAGTTCAACCGCGACTTCTTCTCCCTCGACGGCAAGAGCGCCATCGTCACCGGCGGCAACACCGGCCTCGGCCGAGCGTTCTCGCTGGCTCTCGCCAAGGCGGGCGCCGACGTCTTCGTGCCCTCCATGGCCGCGGACGACGGCACCACGCAAAAGCTGATCGAGGCCGAGGGGCGCCGCATGGAGTTCCTGGAGGCGGACCTCACCGAGCCGGGCGTGCCGGGCCGGATCGTCGAGGGCTGCGCGGACGCCTTCGGATCGGTGGACATCGTGGTGAACTCGGCGGGCATCTGCAACATCGCCGACGTCGAGGAGTTCGGCCGTGCGCAGTGGGACCCGATGGTGAGCGTGAACCTCACGGCCCCCTTCGAGCTGAGCCACGAGGCGATCCGCTTCATGGTCCCGCAGCGCTCCGGCAAGATCATCAACATCGCGTCGATGTTCTCGTTCCTCGGCGGCCAGTGGTCCCCCGCGTACGCCGCCACCAAGCACGGCATCGCCGGTTTCACCAAGGCGTACTGCGACGAACTCGCGCAGCACAACATCCAGGTCAACGCGATCGCCCCGGGCTACTTCGCCACGAAGATCACCGAGGAGACGCGGGCCAACCCCGAGACCAACCAGCGCGTCCTCGACCACATCCCGGCCGGCCGCTGGGGCGACGTCGCCGACCTGATGGGAGCGACGGTCTTCCTCGCCTCCCGCGCCTCGGACTACGTCAACGGCCACGTACTCCCGGTCGACGGAGGCTACTTGGTCCGCTGAACCAGCCGACTCGCACCCGGACCGCCCGTACCGACACCCGCATTCGCCCGCACCCCCCACACCGCACACCAAGAGGTAGATCACCATGGCCCAGTCGCTCTCCAAGCTCACCCGCGACGACATCCGCGCCCGGCTCACGGACCTGCTCACGGCAGAGCAGATCGTCACGGACGAGGAGCAGCTCAAGCTCGCGAGCGTCGACCGGTTCAAGAAGTACCAGTCGGTGCACGGCATCTTCGACGGTCCGATCCCGGCCGCGATCGTCAACGCCCGCTCCACCGAGGACGTGTCGAAGGTCCTTGCCTTCGCCGACGAGAACAAGATCAACGTGGTGGCCCGCACCGGCCGCACCGGCACCGAGGGCGGCCTGGAGACCGCGGTCGAGGACACCATCGTGCTCGACGGCTCGGGCCTCGACGCAATCATCAAGGTCGACGCCGAGAACATGCAGGTCACCGTCCAGTGCGGAGTCCCGCTTCAGCTCCTGGAGGACAAGCTGCGCGAGCAGGGCCTGACGACCGGCCACTCGCCGCAGTCCAAGCCGCTCGCCCAGTACGGCGGCCTGGTCTCCACCCGTTCCATCGGCCAGTTCTCCACCCTGTACGGCGCGATCGAGGACATGGTCGTCGGCCTGGAGGCGGTCTTCCCCGACGGTTCCGTCACCCGCATCAAGAACGTGCCGCGCCGCGCGGCGGGCCCCGACATCCGGCACATCGTCATCGGCAACGAGGGCGCCCTGTGCTACATCACCGAGGTCACCGTCAAGATCTTCAGGTACCAGCCGGAGAACAACGAGTTCCACGGTTTCCTCGTCGACGACATGGCCACCGGCATCAAGGTGATCCGCGAGGTCGTCACGAACGGCTTCAAGCCGTCGGTCGTACGCGTCTACTCCCCCGAGGACGCCCGCCAGCACTTCGCGCACTTCTACAAGGACAAGGTCGTCGTCGTCTTCGTCGCCGAGGGCCCCAAGGGTCTCGTGCGCGCCACCAGCGAGGAGATCGAGCGCGTCGTCGACCAGTACCCGCACGAGAAGGTCGACCCGGCCCTCATCGAGAACTGGTTCGACAACCTCAACTGGGGCGTCGACAAGATCGAGGCCGAGCAGCAGGTGATGCTGGCCAAGGCCGAACTCGGCTACACCACCGAGGTATCGGTCGACTGGTCGCGCACCGTCGAGCTCTACGAGAACGTGATCGGCCGCATCCGCACCGAGTACCCGGCCGCCGACGACCTGGTCATGCTGGGCGCCCACTCCTCGCACAGCTACCAGACGGGCACGAACCTGTACTTCGTCTACGACTACAAGATCAACTGTGAGCCGCGCGAGGAGATCGAGAAGTACCACATCCCGCTCAACGCGATCATCGTCGAGGAAGCCCTCAAGGTCGGCGGCTCGATGGTCCACCACCACGGCATCGGCAAGTACCGCGCCCCGTGGACGACGCAGGAGCACGGCAGCGCGTACGCGATCCTCGCCAAGCTCAAGGAGACCTTCGACCCGAACGGGATCATGAACAAGGGCACGATCTTCCCGATCGACGCCTGAGCCCTCCCCCGCCGCACCGTTCTCCTGTTCCGTAACTTCCGTTCTCGCGTACGACTCTCCCGGAGTGGGCATGTCCAGCACCCGTCCCCGCTACTTCATCGGCATCGACAACGGCTCCCAGTCGTCCAAGGTGACCGTCTTCGACGACCGCGGCCGCGCCGTCAGCGAGGGACGCGCCGCGCTGCGCCCCTACGACACCCCGCGCCCCGGCGTCGTGGAGCACCCGGACGACGACCTGTGGACGTCGATCGGCGAGGCGAGCCGCGCGGCGATGGCGGCGTTCTCCGGGGACCCGGCGGACATCGCGGGCGTGGGCCTGTGCACGATCCGGTTCTGCCGTGCCGTCCTGAAGGCGGACGGCACGCTCGCGCAGCCCGTCATGAGCTGGATGGACGAGCGGGTCGGCATGCCCTACGCGCACACCGACCCCGATGCGGCGTACGTGACGACGTCATCGGGCTACATCAGCCACCGCCTGACCGGCGCCTTCCGTGACACGGCGGCGAACTACGCCGGTATCTGGCCGCTGGACCCCGACACCTGGCAGTGGACGGACGACGAAGCGGAGCTCGCCAAGTCCGGCATCCCGCGGGCCATGCTCTTCGACCTGGTGCTGCCCGGCGACGTCCTCGGCGAGGTCACCGGGGCGGCCGCCCTGCATACCGGCATCCCGGCGGGCGTCCCGGTGGTCGCCACCGCCAACGACAAGGCCGTCGAGGCCCTCGGCTGCGGCCTGCGCACCCCCGGCACACTCCTGGTCTCCCTCGGCACGTATGTCGCGGGGATGGCCACAGGGCCGCGCAACGTCCGGGACGCCACCGTCTTCTGGACCAACTACGCGTCGCTGCCGCACTCGTACCTTTATGAGTCCGGCGGTGTGCGACGCGGCATGTGGACGGTCAGCTGGTACCGCGACCTGCTCGGCGAGGAAGCGGCCAAGCGAGCCCGCGAGGCGGGTCTGGACATCGAGCAGTACCTCAACTCCGAGGCGGCGAAGGTCCCGCCGGGCTCCGACGGTCTGATGACGGTCCTCGACTGGCTCGCCCCCGGCGAGGCCCCGTTCCGCAAGGGCACGATCCTGGGCTTCGACGGACGCCACGGCCGCTTCCACGTCTACCGCTCCATCCTGGAAGCCCTCGCCATGACGATCCACGACACGGCGGCCGGGATGGCGGCCGAACTCGGCACCGGGTACGACGAAGTCATCGTCTCCGGCGGCGGCTCGCGCTCGGACCTCATGATGCAGATCCACGCCGACGTCCACGGCATCCCGGCCCGCCGCGCCGAGGCATCGAGCGCCGCGGGCCTGGGCTCGGCGATCTGCGCGGCGGTCGGCCTCGGCACCTACGCCGACTTCGACGAGGCGATCGACGCGATGGTCCGCCCCGGCGAGAACTTCCTCCCCGACCCGGCCCGCCACGCCCTCTACCGCCGCCTGGAAACCGTCTACCGCGACGTACGCGACCACACCGACGCGATTTACCGGCGGACGTACGACATCTTCGGCTGAGGGCGCGCCGAAGACCGGGGCCTCGCCGTTCGCCGGACGGAGAGGTCAGGCACATATCGCCGGCGTATCGAAAACGGCATACGTGCCCGCAACACCGCGCCGCCTTGAGTGGTGGCATGACGCGAACCCAGCCCTTCGACGACACGATTCCGGCCGTGGCCGAGCTCGATCCGGACCCGATGCCCCAGGTGGACACGACGGACCGGATACTCGGCACCGCCACCCGGCCGGGACCGTGGAAGCGCGGCCGGGTGCTCGCGGCGCTCGCGCTGCTGCTCGGCCTGTTCCTGCTGCTGCACGCGCAGATCACGGACCGCGGGGGCCTCGGCAGCCTGGTGGAGTCATTCCTGCCGTGGTTCGGCCTGTTCGTCCCCGTGCTGCTGGCCGGAGCGCTGTGGCGGCGCTCCGCCTCCGCGGTGGTCGCGCTGCTGCTGCCGGTCGCGGTGTGGCTGAACCTCTTCGGCGGCTTGCTCGTCGACAAGTCCCATCCGGCCACCGACCTCACCGTGGCCAGCCACAACGTCGGCGCCGACAATCCCGACCCAGTCGGCACGGCCCGCGACCTGATCGCCTCCGGCGCCGACGTACTCGCCCTGGAGGAGATCACTCCGCAGGCCAAGGGCACGTACGAGAAGGAGCTGGCCAAGGCGTACCCGCACCACGCGATGGGGGGCACGGTCGGGCTGTGGAGCAAGCTGCCGCTGTCGAAGACGCGGCCGGTCGACATCCAGCAGGACGTCGGGCCGCTGGCGGCCACCAAGCCGGAGGACGTCAGGCTGGCCGACAGCCGGGCGCTGCGCGCCACGGTGGCCACGGACCAGGGTCCGCTGGCGGTGTACGTGGCCCACCTGGGGTCCGTGCGCGTGGTCCCGGGGGACGGCTTCTCGACCGGCGGCCGGGACCGCAACGCGAGGGCACTCGGCGAGGCCGTCGCCGCCGAACCGAACGAGCGGCTGGTGCTGCTCGGTGACCTGAACGGCACCACGGACGACCGCGCACTCGCCGGCCTCACCTCGCGGCTTGACTCGGCCCAGGACGAGGCAGGGGACGGCTTCGGCTTCAGCTACCCGGCGAAGTTCCCGGTGACACGGATCGACCAGATCCTGGTCCGCGGCGTGGAACCGGCCAGTTCATGGGTCCTGCCCGCCACCGGCAGCGATCACCTGCCGGTGGCGGCCAGCATCAGCTGGTGAACCCGGCCCACTCACCGGGCGGCGGCGCCGGTGCGGTGCTCCACGACTCCGGACCTATCGGTCAGCGCACCCGTCCGCGCGGTTTGAGCGGCACGGTCGGCAGGGTCGGCGCAGGGATCCGGCCACCGTCGTACCCCTTCACCTCGCCGAAGCGCGAGCTTTCCATCCAGTCCGAACGGGCCCGTGCGATCTCCTCGTTGGACCGGCCGATGAAGTTCCACCACATGACCAGTTCCTCGTCGAACGGCTCGCCGCCCAGGAGCATCAGGCCCGCGTCCGACTGGGCCTGCAGGGGCAGTTCGGTGCGGCCGCAGCCGAGGTAGAGCATCGAGCCGGGCAGGACTGGGACACCGTCCACGCGGGTCTCGCCGGACATGCACAGGACGGCGTACTCGAAGTCGGGGTTCAGCGGCAGGCGTACGTCCGCGTCGCGCGTCAGGGCGAGGTCGGCGCCGACGATCGGGGTGTAGGTCGTGCCGGGTGACGTGGTGCCGTCGACCGTGCCCAGGATGAGTGTCGCCGTCAGGCCGGGGGCAGTGACCAGGGGCAGCTCGGCGTGGTGCTCGAAGTGCGGGTCGGTGTGGCGGTGGACGTCGGGCAGCGCCACCCACAACTGGGCG
>NZ_JBNNJZ010000048.1:0-32806 GCF_050270335.1 Streptomyces sp. NPDC059900 | reverse complement strand
ACGGAGCGGGCAGGACATGGGGCGCGGGAGGGGACCGTGCCGTGCCCGACAACGTAGAGGATCGTTGAACGATCCCTCAATACCCGTGTTGTCTCGTTCTTGTATCTGCGATTGAATCCGGGCATGGCTGAGGGAATGGCTGACGCGAGCGGACTGGCCGACGACCGCGCGCTCCTGGGGCGCACCAGCACCGCGGAGCGGGTCTCGGACATCCTGCGGAGCCGTATCGCGGAGGGGTACTTCCCGCCGGGGGCGCGCCTGTCGGAGGACAGCATCGGCGGCGCGCTCGGCGTCTCGCGCAACACGCTGCGCGAGGCCTTCCGTCTGCTCACGCACGAACGACTGCTGATCCACCAGCTCAACCGCGGGGTATTTGTCCGAGTTCTCACGATTGAGGACGTGGAGGACATCTACCGCACCCGGCGTCTGGTCGAATGCGCGGTCGTCCGCGGACTCGGAGACCCGCCCTTCGCGCTCGACGGACTCGCGGGCGCCGTCGCGGACGGCACGAAGGCGGCGCGCGAACGCAAGTGGAAGGGCGTCTCCACCGCCAACATCCACTTCCACCGGGAGCTGGTCGCACTCGCCGGAAGCGCCCGCACCGACGAGGTGATGCGCAGCGTCTTCGCCGAACTGCGCCTGGCCTTCCACGTGGTGGACGATCCGCGCCGGCTGCACGAGCCGTACCTCGCCCGCAACCGGCAGATCCTGGAAACCCTCCAGGGTGGCGACGCGGCAAAGGCCGAACGGCTGCTCGCGGTCTACCTGGACGACTCGCGGCGCGGCCTCGTCGAGGTCTACGGCCAGCGCGTGGCGGAGGGTGAGCGGGCGGCCCGCTGAGGGCCGGACGGGCTGCGCCGCGAGGCTGTCAGATCTGCGCCGTTTCGACCGTTGTCAGACCGAGGATCTAGTCTGTGCACCGTGACTTCGCCTGCCGTTACGGACACCGTTCCGCCCCAGCTCAGCGCGGGGCCGAGGCCCGCTCCGGGTCCGGCCGCCGACGAGGGCCTGGCGCGGCGCCTGCGCGCGCTCGCCTGTACGGCGCCGCTGCACGACCTGGACGTGCGCAAGGCCAACCTCGCGGGCGAGTACTCGGTGTACGCGATGGCGGAGGTGGCCCTCTCCGCCATCGACCTGGTCACCCTGAACATGGACTTCGACACCGGCGCCGATCATGAGCAGATAGTGGCCAGGCTGCTCCCGCGCGTCGGTGCCCAGGCCCCCCGGCGCCCCGTGGCCGAGCACGAACGCGTCGCCCGCTGGGTCCTGGAGAACCTGATCAACGTAGGCAGCGTCGACCGCGGCTTCCGCGCGGTGTACGGCACCTTCGCCACCGACGGCTCCTATGTGCGCAGGGACTACGACTTCAAACTGATCGAAGAAGTGCCCGGGTACGGCGGCGGTGTCTATCTCCGTACGACGGACGAAGCGGTCAACGTCCTGGTGGGCGCCCTGGACACCGACGTCACGAGCGCCCAGATCGCCGCCGAGGTGAAGCTCGAGGTACTCATCAACCGCGGCCGCCTCGCCGACGCCCAGCTCGCCGCGGAGCAGGCGCGGTACCGCACCGTGCAGTATTCGGAAACGCTCCGCAGGGCCCTGGACGCCACCCGGCGCAACGTCCGCGCGGTGGACTGGCTCGAGGCCGTCCCCGACATGATCGCCGAGGCGCTCGACCACGTGGCCGACCGCTACCGCCACGAGAACGCGATCCTGACGAACATCCGCAAGGCACGCGACGAGTCCGAGGACCCCGAGCAGAAGCGCCGCGCCGCCGAGCTGGTCGACATCGTCAAGGACTGCATCCGCCGCCACACCCAGCTCCAGTCCCGGCTCCTCGAAGCGGGCCCGCTGTTCCGCGCCGAGCAGGACCGCCAGGCCTTCGCGACCCCCACCGCACGCACCGGCCTCGACCTGTACGGGCAGCTGGTCGCCCCGCTCCTGCCGCTCCCGGTCGAGCAGGCGAGCCGCGTGACCAACGCGTTCTTCGCGCGCGGTACGGGACTGCGCACACCGGTCTCGGTGCGTGTCGGAGACCTCGTCGACATACTGCTCACACCGCCGCAGGAGCGCGAGCACCTGGGCGTGGAGATGCCCGAGCCGGACCTCATCGCCACCCCCGACGACAGCCGCTTCAGCGAGGAACAGCTCGCCGAGGCCATGGACCTGCTCGACCTGCCGGCCGACGCCCCCCGGCGGCTGTCCGGGCTCCTGGCCGACGCCCGGATCCGCGACACCGAACTGCCCTATCTGGTCGCCCTCCTCGCCGTCCACGCGGCCAGCCCGCCCGTCGGCACCGCCTACCGCCAGGGCGAGGAGAAGCTCCTGTTCGCCGTGGACGACGGCACCGAACTCGACGACCCGGAATTCGGCGGCGCCGACCTCATCGTGGGCACGGCACTGCTCGACGCCGCCGGCATGGCGGCCGGCCGGACGGAGGTCGCATGAGCACCGTCAATTCCGCCGTGCGCGCCATCGACTCCGCTGTGCGCGCCATCGACTCCGCCGTGAGCACTCCCGACCCCCTCAAGACTCTCCAGCACCACCGCCGCAAGGAGCACAAGCCGTGACCGAGCACCCCGCAGAGCACACCGCGTGGGGCGAGCCGGAGGCATCGGCGGCGCCCGCGACGACCGCAGCCGTCACCCCGGCCGACGCCGCCGACGCCGCGCGCCTCGTCTCCTTCGGGCTCCAGCCCAAGCTCCAGCCCGCCCGCGACCAGGAGTACGCGGAACTGCTGCGCCGCTACCGCGAGGACCCGCCGTTCGCGCGGCTCGCCGACGCCGTCGCCGCCGGACTCGGGCTCGTCGTCCTCGAGGTGTCCCCGCGCGCGGGGATGGCCGTGACGGCGGCCGAGGACTCCGTGTTCGCCGTCCGCATGGGCGACTACGCCCGCAGGACCGCCGCCGACTCCACCGACCGCTTCCTGCACGGTCTCGCCCACCTCGCCGTCGCCGCCCTGGCGTTCCCGCGCCCCGAGGACCTCGCCGACGACGGCTACATCGGCCGGGTCACGGTCAACGGAGTCGACGCCTTCGTGCGGCAGGCCTGCCACCGCCTGGAGGAGCGCGCCGAGGAGCAGGGCGAGAACTCCGACCCGGCGACCGACGCCCCCGGACTCGAAGCCGCCTGGCGGATCTGGACACGGCGCAGCTCGACCGGCGCCACGAAGGACGCCCGCCGCCTCGCGGGATCGACCACCGGGATCATCGGCAAGGCCGTCGCGTTCCTCACCGACTCCGGGTTCCTGCAGCGCACGGGCGACGACTCCGGAGGCACGTACCGCACGACCGCCCGCTACCAACTCCAGGTGCGCGACATGGCGGGCGGCGCCGCCATGGCCGAACTCCTCGAGCTCGGCATCGTGCCCGTCACGGACGGGTCCGCGACCCTGCTGCCCCCCGACGAGACCGACGACCTGGAACTGGCCGCCGACGCGGGCCTGCCCTTCCACTCCTGAACCTCTCGCGCAGTCCCGCCCCACCCGCTTGACCCCTTCCTGCTGTTCCGCACGACTTACGACGAGAGTCCGCCGCCATGTACGAGCTGTCCCGGGTCCGCCTCTACTCCATCGGCCCCGCCGGTGCGCGCTACGCCGACACCGTGCTTGACCTGCGCGGCGTCGGCGCGGAGGTGCCCGACCCCGCGCCCGCCCAGGCGGAGTTCTTCCAGGACGAGCCGACCGGTCCGCCGCTGCGCCCGGCACCCGCGGGCGTGCTCTTCCTGGAGAACGGCGGCGGCAAGTCCGTCCTCCTGAAGCTGATCTTCTCGGTGATGCTGCCGGGCCACCGCAACACCCTGGGCGGCGCGAGCTCCGGAGTCCTGCGCAAATTCCTCCTCGCCGACGACTGCGGGCACGTCGCCCTGGAGTGGCAGCACACCCTGACCGGCGAGTGCGTCGTCGTCGGAAAGGTCAGCGAATGGCGCGGAAGGCAGGTCTCCAACGACCCGCGCAAGTTCGCCGAGGCGTGGTACTCCTTCCGGCCCGGACCCGGCATGAGCCTGGACTCGCTGCCGGTCGCCGAGTCCACCGCGGTGCGGCCGTCCGTGGAGGGCGTCTCGGGCGCGCAGGGGCGCCGGCGCACCATGAAGGGCTTCCGGGACGCGCTGACCGACGCGGGCAAGGCCTATCCCCACCTCGAAGTGCACTGGGAGGAGATCCACGACCGCTGGAACGAACACCTCGGCGACCTGGGTCTTGACCCCGAACTCTTCCGCTACCAGCGGGAGATGAACGCCGACGAGGGCGAGGCCGCCGGTCTCTTCGCGGTCAAGAAGGACTCCGACTTCACCGACCTGCTGCTGCGCGCCGTCACGGACACCCGTGACACGGACGGCCTCGCCGACCTCGTGCACGGCTTCGGCAACAAGCTGGGCCGCCGCTCCGAGCTCATCGCCGAACGGGACTTCACCGCGGGCTCCGTCGACCTGCTCGGCCGGATCGTCGACGCCTCCGACACCCGCTCACGCGCGCGTGACGTCCACGCGGGCGCCGAGCGCCGCACCCGCTCGCTCGCCCGCCGCCTCTTCGCCCGCGGCGTCGCCGAGCGGGGCCGCGCCGGGGACCTCGCCGAGCGGGTCACCGCCGCCGCGCAGACCGTCACCACCGCGGAGGAGGCACGCGGCAGGTCCGCCTTGATCTCCGCCGAACTGGCCTTCCGGCACGCCTCCCTGGCGCTCACCGTCGCCGAGAAGGCCGCCGCCGCGCAGCGCCGCGAGCTGGCCGACGCACGCCAGCTGCACTCCGCCTGGCAGGCCGCCGAAGCCGTCCTGCGCCACCGCGCCGCCGCCGACCGTTCCGCGCGCGTGGCCTCCGCGATCCTGGAGGCCGAGCGGGACGCGGCACCCGCCCTCGCCGCACGCGCCAAGGCGGCGGCCGATCTCGTACGGGTCCTGCACACCGCGGCCGAAGGCGCCGAGTCACTGGCCAACGAAGAGGAGGAGCGCTCGGCCGCGCTCCAGGAGACCGGCGAGGCCGCCCACCGCGACGCCACGACCGCCGCCACGGAGGCGCAGCGCGCCCGCAGCGAGGCAGGACACCTGCGCCAGCGCCTCACCGAGGTCGAACAGGAGACCGCGGAGGCGGTCCGCGCGGGCTGGCTCGACGACACCGCACCGGACGCCGACCCGGCACGCGCGGCGCTCGCCGCCAGCGACGCCGAGAAGACCGCGGCGGCCGCCTGGGACACCGCCCGCGAGACCTCCCTGCGCGCCTCCGAGCACGCCAAGGAGGCAGCCGCCGCAGAGGCCCGCGCCGAACTCACCGCGGCCCGCGCATCGGACGCGGCGGACGCCGCCGAGCACGCGTACGACGCGGAACGCAGGGCCGCCGAGTCGATCGCCGGGGACGAGCGCCTCGCCGAACTGCTCGGTCTGCCGGGGGCGGGCCCGCAGACCGGGGTGCCGCTGCCGCGGCAGGCCACGGCACAGCCGGGCGACGACAAGGAGAGGGCGGACGCGGCCACGGACAGCGCAGCGGCAGCCGCCCGCGCCGCCATCGGCAGCCGCGCCCCGGCCGAAGGCCCCCTGTCCCTGGCGGAGCTGGACCGCGGCGCCGACGACCTCCGCACGCTCCTGGAGGACGGCGTCGCCTCGGCCGAGCGCCAGCTCTTCGACCTGCGGACCGCCGCCGCCGACGACTCCCGGATCCTGGGCGCCCTCGGTGACGGCGGGCTCCTGCCGCCCGGCCCGGACGTCCTGGCCACCGTCGAGTTCCTCGGCGAACACGGCATCCCCGCACTGCCCGGCTGGCGCTACCTCGCCCAGGCCGTCGACCCCGCCGACCACGCGCGCGTGCTCGCCGCCAGGCCGGAGCTCGTGGACGGCGTCGTCATCACCGACCCCGCCACGCACGCCCGCGCCCGCGAAGCCCTCGCGGGCGCCGCCCTGCTGCCCCGCTCCGCGGTCGCCGTCGGCACCGCGGCCGCCCTCCTCGCGCCGACCCCCGGCGAGGAAGCGGGCGGCGGCGACGAGAACGTCTTCCTCGTACCGCCGAACCCCGCGATGCACGACGAGCACGCCGCCGACGAGGAGCGGACGGCGCTGCGCGCCCGGGCGGCCCGGCGCGACGAGGAGATCAGGGCGCTCGCCGTCCGCCTCACCAAGGACCGCGAACTCGCCGCGCGCCTCGCCTCCTGGCGCAGCGGCTGCCCGGCCGGACGCATCGAAGAGCTCGCCGCCGCCGCACGCAGCGCACGCGCCTTCGCCGAAGAGGCCGAAAGCGAACTGGCCGAGGCCCGTACGGTCCGGGCCGAGGCCGACGAGACGGCGGCCGAAGCGGCACGCGCGCGTGACGAGCGCCAGGAAGCCGCCCAGCGCGCGCGGCGCGTCGCCGACGCCCTCGCGGGACTCGCCTTCCGGCTGCGCGAGCGCGCGGGCTGGCAGACCAAGCTGCGTGAACTCGCCGACGACGCCGTCGAGTCGGAGGCCCGCGCCCAGACCTGCCTGGACCGCGCCCGCGCCGCCGACGAGGACCGGCGATCCGCCCAGCGCGCCGCCGACGACGCCCGCCGCACCGCCCGAGCCCTGCGCGCCGAGCGCTCCGAGATCGCCGGCGCACCCGAGGACGTGCCCGAGGACTCCGCGGACCCCGCCGCCCCCAAGTCCTCGCTGCCCGCCCTGCGCGAGGCCTACCGCGCCGCCTCCCAGCTCTACGAGAAGGTCGGTGTCGGCGCCGACCTGCGCGCCGAACAGGCCCGCGCCGAGAGCGACGAGAGCAGCGCCCTCGCCGAACTGGACCGGCTCAGCAACAAGGTCCGCACCCGCGCCGCCCTGCTCCTGGAGGGCACGGACGGCTCCGACGGCCCGTCCCGGCAGGCCGCGTCCGCCCGCGCGGAAGCCCAGGTCCAGCTCATCGAGACCCGCGCGTCCGCCGCGAGCGAGCAGCTCGGCCGGCTCCGCGGCGAGGCCGAGCGGCTCGCCCCCGGGGACGACGCCGACGCGCACACCGGGCTCCCCGAAGAGCTCGTCCCCGCCGACGCCGAGCAGGCACAGGCACTCCTGCGCACCGCCACCGGCGAACTGGCCGCCCACACCGAAGCGCTGAGCCAGGCCAAGGAGGCGCACGCCGCACTCCTGCACACCCACCGCGCCGCCGAGGACGCCGCCGGAGGCTTCGACGAGACGGCGGCGCTCCTGCGCGACCTGCTGCGCGAGCAGCACCACGAGGAGGAAGCGCCCGAAGAGCCCGAGCCCTACCCCGGCTCCCTCGAAGAGGCCCGCCAGGCCGCATCCGAGGCCCGTCGCTCCCTGCGCGGCTGCGCCGCCGACCTCTCCGCCGCCGAGGCCGCCGTCCGCGAGGCCAGCGACATCCTCGTACGGCATGCGAACTCCACGCGCTACGAACAGGTGCGCACCCCCGCCCGTCAGCAGATCCGCGAGCTGCCCGCGTCCGCGCTGCCGGAGCACGCCAAGAAGTGGGCCGACGCCTTCGCGCCGCGTCTGCGGGTACTCACCGACGAGCTGGAGCAGCTGGAGCGCAACCGCGACAGCATCGTGGACCGCCTGCGCGGGCTCGTGGAGTCCTCGCTGGCCACGCTCCGCTCGGCCCAGCGTCTCTCGCAGCTGCCCGAGGGCCTGGGGGAATGGTCGGGCCAGGAGTTCCTGCGCGTGCGCTTCGAGGAGCCCGACCAGGCGACGCTCACCGAGCGCCTGGGCGAGGTCATCGACGAGGCGACCCGGGCCGCGGTCAAGAAGAACTCCGACCTGCGGCGGGACGGAATGTCGTTGCTCCTTCGCGGCGTTCAGGCCGCTCTGGAGCCGCGCGGCATCGCCGTCGAGATCCTCAAGCCGGACGCCGTCCTGCGCGCAGAGCGGGTGCCGGTCGGCCAGATGGGCGACGTCTTCTCCGGCGGCCAGCTGCTGACCGCCGCCATCGCCCTGTACTGCACGATGGCCGCCCTGCGCAGCAACGACCGGGGCCGCGACAAGCACCGGCACGCCGGCACGCTCTTCCTGGACAACCCCATCGGCCGCGCCAACGCCACGTATCTCCTGGAGCTCCAGCGGGCCGTGTCGGACGCGCTCGGGGTACAGCTGCTCTACACGACGGGTCTGTTCGACACGACGGCGCTCGCGGAGTTCCCGCTGGTCATCCGGTTGCGGAACGACGCTGACCTGCGGGCGGGGCTGAAGTACATCAGCGTCGAGGAGCACCTGCGGCCGGGCCTGCCGCAGCAGAACCCGGCCGAGGAGACGGTGCACGGGGAGATCACGGCGACGCGGATGTACAAGCGCCCGGCGCCCGCCTCCTGAACAAGTCCCTAGGCCAGCCGCTCGGTCAGCCATTGGTGGAAGAGTCCGATGTGGTGCTCGGTGGGCACGAGCACCCCGCCCCCGCGGTAGGCGCGTGACGCCATCGCGGGCTGGGTGCGCTCGCAGGCCTCGAAGTCCTGTTCGTTGACCCGGTGGAAAAGCTCCACGGACTTGTCGAGGTCGACGCCGGACGCGACGACCTCGGGTGCGTACAGCCAGTCGCACTCCACGACCGTGCGGTCCTCGGCCAGCGGGAACATCCGGTGCAGGATCACGTGGTCGGGCACGAGGTTGACGAACACCGCCGGTTTGATCGTGATCGCGTAGTAGCGGCGGTCCTGGTCCTCGGCGACCTCGGGCAGGCGGTCGAAGCCCGGGCTGCCGTCGACGGTGAAGCCGCTGACCTCGTCACCGAACGAGGCGCCGTGCCCGACGTAGTACTGCGCGGCGAATCCGTCCGTGAACTCCGGCAGGACCTCGGTCAGTTCGGGGTGGATGGTCGCGCAGTGATAGCACTCCATGAAGTTCTCGACGATCAGCTTCCAGTTGGCGCGCACGTCGTAGGTGACGCGCTTGCCGAGGGCGAGCCCTTCGGTTCCGTAGCGTTCGATGGACGCCGCGTCGCCCAGACGCTCCACGGCCGCGCCGATGACCGTCTCCTCGAAGGAGGGCGGCTCGTCGGCCAGACACACCCAGGCATAGCCGAGCCACTCCCGCAGCGCGACCTTGACCAGGCCGTACGCGGCGCGGTCGACGTCGGGCATCCTCGTCAGGTTCGGCGCGGCGATCAGCTTCCCGTCCAGGTCGTACGTCCATGCGTGGTACGGGCACTGGAGCGCGCGGCGCACCTCGCCCGACTCCTCGGTGCACAGCCGGGCGCCGCGGTGGCGGCAGACGTTGAGGAACGCGCGCAGCTCCCCGGAGCGGGAGCGGGTGACCAGTACGCTCTCGCGGCCGATCCGGACCGTGCGGAACGCGCCCGGTTTGCCGAGGTCGGCGGAGCGCACCGCGCAGAACCAGAGCGACTCGAAGACGCGTTCCTGTTCCTGCCGGAAGATCTCCGGGTCGGTGTAGAAGTGGCCGGGCAGCGTGCTCATGAGGCTGCCGGCGGACGGGGCCTCGGGGGTCGTCGTCACGGTGCGTACTCCTCCGTACTGCTCGAGTCCGTACTGATCGAGTCGGTGTTCCTCAAGCGGGCGCGGCGGCCAGGCGACCGGGGTCGAAGAGCTCGATCGGGTGCTCGGTGGCGCCGTCCAGGGCCAGATCGGCGACGATCTCGCCGACGACCGGCACGAACTTGAAGCCGTGCCCGGAGAACCCGGCCGCGACGGTCACCGATCCGGGGTGGGCCGGATGCCGGGTGATGACGAAGTGCTCGTCGGGCGTATTGGAGTACATGCAGGTCGCGGCCTTGAGGAACTGCCCGGGCAGGGACGGGATATGGCGCGACATGTGCTCCGCCATCGCCGCGACCTCGTGGTCGTGGACCGTGCGCTCGATGTTCTCCGGCGTGCACGGCGTGCCCTTGCGGAAGAAGGCGACCTTGGCGCCCAGATCCGGGCCGTCGATGGCGGGGAAGCCGTAGACCTGCACGTCGTCGGCGTCCTCCCAGATGTAGATCGGGTGGTTCTGCGGCAGGAAGGGCCGCTCGCCGCCGGTCGGCCGGAACCAGTACATGACCTGCCGCTCGATGGTGAACGGCACCCCGATGTCGGTGAGCAGCTGCGGCGCCCAGGCGCCGGGGCAGATGACCAACTGCCCCGCGGTGTAGGTGTCTTCGGCGGTGTGTACGCGCACGCCGTCCCGGTACGGCTCCCAGCGTGTCATCGGTTCCTCGAAGTGCAGGTCGGCGCCCTGCCGGGTGGCGAGCTGGAGGTGCGCGGCGACGGTGTTCTCGGGGCGGACGAGCCCGGCCCGCGCCTCGTAGAGCGCCACCTCGTCGTCGCGCGGGCTGAGGGTGGGGAAGCGGCGGCGTATCGCGGGGGCGTCGAGCATCTCGTGGGGCAGGTCCCACTGCCGCGCCGAGAGCAGCGAACCGGCGACGGCGCGGCTTTCTGGGCGGCCGACCATCACGCCGCCGCACAGGGTGGCGATCTCGCGGCCGGTGTCGCGCTCCAGGCGTGCGTACAGTTCGTACGAGCGCAGGAGCAGCGGGACGTACGCCGGGTCCTCGAAGTAGGACTGCCGGGTGATGCGCGAACCCCCGTGGCTGGAGCCCCGGTTGTGGACGGGGCCGAACTTCTCCAGGCCGAGGACACGGGCGCCGCGCGCGGACAGGTGGTGGGCGGCGGCACTGCCCATGCCGCCGAGGCCGATCACGATCACGTCGTAGGTGGGGGACACAGAGCTTCCTCCAAAACAGCCGAAACAGCTGAATCAGCCAGAACAACCGAAACAGCGGCCGCACGGCCTCTAGCGGCGGATGCGGGTCATCTTCGGGTCGAACAGCGGCTCTTCGGCGACCGTCGCGGAGACCTTCTCGCCGAAGTACTCGATGTGCACGCTTGCGCCCGTCTCCTGCGGCGGAAGCCATGCGTAGGCGACGCAGCGGCCCAGCGTGTAGCCGTACGAGGCGCTGGTGACGTACCCGGCGGGGACTCCGTCGACGTGGACGGGCTCCTTGCCCAGGACGACGGCGGCCGGATCGTCGAGCAGGAGCGCCGTGAGCTTGCGGGCGGGGGAGCCGAGCCGTTCGAGCGCCGCACGGCCCACGAAGTCGCCCCGGTCCATGCGCACCGCGAACCCGACACCCGCCTCGTACGGGTCGTGCTCGGCGGTCATGTCGTGGCCCCACGCGCGGTACCCCTTCTCCAGGCGCAGGCTGTTGAACGCCGAACGCCCGGCCGCGATCACGCCGTGCCGCTGCCCCGCCTCCCAGAGCGTGTCCCAGAGCCGGAGCCCGGTGTCGGCGCTCGTGTACAGCTCCCAGCCCAGCTCGCCGACGTACGACAGGCGCATCGCGGTGACCGGGACATGCCCGATGTAGGTCTCCCTGGCCCGGAAGTAACCCAACGCCTCGTGCGAGAAGTCGTCGCGGGTGAGCGGCTGGACGAGCTCGCGGGCGAGCGGTCCCCACACGCCGATGCAGCAGGTCCCCGAGGTGATGTCCCGCAGGTGGACGTCGCCGGGGGCGTGGCGCAGCAGCCAGTCCAGGTCGGCCGGGCTGTTTGCGCCGACCTGGAAGCGGTCCGGGGCGAGCCGGGCCACCGTGAGGTCGGAGCGGATGCCGCCCGTCTCGTCCAGGAGGAGGGTGTAGGTCACCGCGCCGGGCTTCTTGGCCAGGTTGTTGGAGGTCATGCGCTGCAGGAAGGCGAGCGCGCCGGGCCCCGACACCTCCAGGCGGCGCAGGGGCGTCATGTCGTAGAGGGCGACCTTCTCGCGGGTCGCCTTCGCCTCCGCCGCCGCGATCGGCGACCAGTGGCGGGCCGACCAGGCGTCGCGCGCAGGGACCTCGATGTCCGCGAGGAGCGGGGCGTTCGCCTCGTACCAGTGCGGACGCTCCCAGCCGCCGCCCTCCAGGAAGACGGCTCCCAGCTCCTGCTGCCGGGCGTAGAAGGGGCTGACGCGCAGCGGCCGCGGCTGCTCCATGGGCTGGAGGGGATGGATGACGTCGTAGACCTCGGCGAACTGCTGGGCGCCGCGGTCGGCGACGTAGGCGGGGGAGCGCTGGGCGTCCTCGAAGCGGGTGAGGTCGCAGTCGTGTACGTCGACGGAGGGCCGCCCGTCGACCATCCACTCGGCGACCGCCTTGGCCACGCCCGCGGAGTGCGTCACCCACACCGCCTCGGCCAGCCAGAAGCCGCGCAGCGCCCGTGATTCGCCGAGCACCGGCATCCCGTCGGGGGTGAAGGAGAAGACGCCGTTGAAGCCTTCCGCCACCTCGCAGTCGCGCAGGGCGGGCAGCAGCCAGCCGCTGTCCTCCCAGCTCGGCGCGAAATCCTCCTCGGTGAAGGGGTACGAGGACGGCATCCGCGGTGCGTCGTCGTAGGCCGGAACGGTGAACGCGTCTACGGGCAGCGGACGGTGGGCGTACGAACCGATGCCGATGCGGTCGGTGTGCTCGCGGAAGTACAGATCGCGGTCCTGGAAGCGGAGGATCGGCTTCGAGGCCTCCGTGCGCGGGTCGTTGACGCCCGCGAGCTCGGCGAGCGGCCCGGTCTTGGCGTACTGGTGGGCGAGGGGCAGGAGGGGAATGTCGACCCCGGCCATGCGTCCGATCACCGGGCCCCAGAATCCGGCGGCCGACACGACGTGGTCGGCGGGGAACGTGCCCTGGTCGGTGACGACGGCGGTGACGCGGCCCTCCTCCTGCTCGATGCCGGTGACGGTGTGCCGGTCGAGAAAACGTGCCCCACGCGCGCGTGCCCGCTCGATCTGCGCACGGCAGGCGGGCACGGCCCGGGCCAGCCCGTCGTCGGGGGTGTGCAGACCGCCGATGACCTTGCTCTCGTCGATGAGCGGCCACATCTCCTTGCACCGGGCGGGGCCGACGAGTTCGGCGCGGATGCCCCGGGAGGCGGCGAACCCGGCTTTGCGGTGGAGGTCGGCCCAGCGCTCGGGCGTGGTGGCGAGTTCGAGGCCGCCGACCGGGTTGAAGCAGGAGTGGCCGTCCACCTCCAGGGCGCCGAACTTCTGCACGGTGTACGTCGCGAAGGCGGTCAGGGTCTTGGACGGTCCCGTCTGGAAGACCAGGCCGGGGGCGTGCGAGGTGGAGCCGCCGGGGGCGGGCAGCGGGCCCTGTTCGAGGACCGTGACGTCAGTCCAGCCGCGGGCGGTCAGCTCGTCGGCGAGGGAGCAGCCGACGATGCCGGCGCCGATGACCACGACGCGGGGGGCCGGTGAAGGGGCGGTCGAGGAAAGGGCGTTGGCGGGGCGGGCGGTCACAGGACCACCACCGAACGCAGCACCTCGCCGCGGTGCATCCTGCCGAACGCCTCCTCGACCTGGTCGAGCGTGATGGTCTCGGAGACGAAGCCGCCGAGGTCGAGCCGGCGGGTGAGGTACTGGTCGACGAGGATCGGGAAGTCGCGGGTGGGCAGGCAGTCCCCGTACCAGGAGGACTTGAGGGCGCCGCCGCGCGAGAACAGGTCGATGAGGGGCAGATCGATCTTCATCTCCGGATCGGGCACCCCGACCTGCACGAGTACCCCCGCGTGATCGCGCATGTAGAACGCCTGCTTGTACGTCGCCGGGGTGCCGACGGCATCGATCGCGACGTCGACCCCGAAGCCGCCGGTCAGTTCGCGGACCGCGTCGACCGGGTCCGTGCCGCGGGAGTTGACGGTGTGCGTGGCGCCGAACCGCGTCGCCCCGTCGAGCTTGGCCTCGTCGATGTCGACGGCGATGACCCGGCGCGCGCCCGCCAGGGAGGCCCCGGCGATGGCGGCGTTGCCGACCCCGCCGCAGCCGATGACGGCCACGGTGTCGCCGCGGCCCACCCGGCCGGTGTTCACGGCCGCCCCGTATCCGGCCATCACCCCGCAGCCGATGAGCCCGGCGGCCTCGGGGCGGGCCGCCGGGTCGACCTTCACGGCCTGCCCGGCGGCGACCAGGGTCTTCTCCGCGAAGGCGCCGATGCCGAGGGCGGGGCTCAGCGGGGTGCCGTCCAGGAGCGTCATGGGCTGGGCGGCGTTGCGCGAGTCGAAGCAGTACCAGGGGCGGCCACGCAGGCACGAGCGGCATGCTCCGCAGGGAGCGCGCCAGGCAAGGACCACATAGTCGCCGGGGGCGAGGTCGGTGACGTCGGCGCCGACCGCCTCGACGGTACCGGCGGCCTCGTGGCCGAGCAGGAACGGGAAGTCGTCGTTGATCGCGCCTTCCCGGTAGTGCAGATCCGTGTGGCAGACCCCGCAGGCCTGCACGGAGACAAGTACCTCTCCCGGTCCGGGATCTGGCACGACGATCGTCTGCACCTCGACGGGTGCGGCCTTCTTCATGGCGACGACGGCACGGACCTCGTGTGGCACGGCCAGACTCCTCTGCTGTTGCGCACTGCACGACGGGTTGCGCTATGAGAGACATACTGGGAACGCCATCAAGAGGCCGTCAAGGGGTGGGAGTTAACCCTTGGCAAATCGACCGGGCACGGCGAAACGCGATCGACACGGGACGCGCCGGGGGCCCGACCGCGACGAGGGCGGAACCAGGTTTTCCCGGTTCCGCCCTCGTGTCCCGCGTCCAGTGACGCTACGTCAGAAGCCGTACCCCATCCGCCGCGAGAGCTCCACGGCCGCGGCGACCGTGCGCTTGGCGAGCTCGGTGAGCCGGTCCTCGGTCAGGCGGTACACGGGCCCCGACGCGCTGAGCGCCCCGATCACCTTGCCGTCGTGCGCGCGCACCGGCGCGGCGACGGCGGCCAGACCCACTTCGAGCTCCTCCACGGCGATGGCGAAGCCCTGCTCGACGACGGCCTCGAGGTCGCCGCGCAGCGCCACGGTCCCGGTCACCGTGTGTTCGGTCAGGCGCGGCAGGGTGCGCGCTATCAGGCCCTCGCGCAGCGTGGTGGGCAGATGGGCGAGGAGGATCTTGCCGCTGGAGGTGGCGTGCAGCGGGGTGCGCCTGCCCAGCCAGTTCTGCGCGGTCACGGACGCGGGGCCGCGGGCCTGCATGATGTTGACCGCGGCGTCGTCGTCCAGGATCGCGATGTTGACCGTCTCGCCCAGCTCGTCGGCGAGGTCGCGGCAGACCGGGCCGCCCTCCTGTGAGATGTCGAGCCGCACTGCCGCCGCCCCCGCGAGGCGCAGTACGCCGGCGCCCAGGAAGTACTTCCCGCGGTCCTTGGCCTGGCCCACCAGGCCGCGGTTCTCCAGGACGCCGAGCAGCCGGAAGGCCGTCGACTTGTGCACCCGCAACTCGTCGGCGATCTCGGTGACCCCGGCCTCGCCGAGCCGGGCGAGTATCTCCAGGACGCTGACCGCGCGGTCCACGGACTGGACGGAAGCCGGGGCCGCTTTGGGCTGCTTCTCGCCGGGCTCGCCGGCCCGGCTTTGGGCCTGGCTCCCGCGCGGCTCCTCGTTCTGATCAGGCTGTTTCCGCGTGCCGGTCATATCTCAACTCTCACCACCTCGCGGCCCGTTGAAGCCGCATCTGCGGGAAGCCCTTGACGCGGCGGGCATCCCGACCGGATTCTGTTGCGCATAGCGCTCCCTCGTGCGCCATGCGAAACATCATGTTACCGAAGGGTCCTGGGCCGAGAAGGTGTCAGGACCGGGCCGAGAGAGATCAAGAGGGGGGCCCATGATTCCCGTCTGCCGCCTTGAAGACCTCCCCGCGGGCGAATCCGTCCGTGTCGACACCACACCGCCCGTCGCGGTGTTCAACGCCGACGGCGAGATCTACGCCATCGACGACACGTGCAGCCACCAGGACGCCTCTCTCTCCGAGGGCTGGCTCGAAGGATGCCTGGTCGAATGCCCGCTCCATGCCGCCTCATTCGATCTCCGGACCGGGCGGCCGACCTGTCTGCCCGCCCGCCGCGCCGTGCGCACCCACCGGGTGAGCGTCGACGACGGCACGATCCACGTCCACCTCGTGGCCGAGGAGGGTTCCGCCGCATGAGGACCATCACCGTGGTGGGCGCCTCGCTCGCCGGGCTCTACGCGGCGCGCGAGCTGCGCGCCCTGGGGTACGACGGACGGCTCGTGATCATCGGCGACGAACCGCATCCACCGTACGACAGGCCGCCGTTGTCCAAGGACTTCCTCTCCGGGAAGGCCGGCGAGGACCAACTCGCCCTCTCCGACGAGGAGGAGAGAGACGAGCTGGCCGCCGAGTGGCTGCTCGGGGTGCGTGCCCGCGGCCTGGACCCGCGCGGGCGCACCGTGCTCCTGGCCGACGGCCGGACCGTGGCGAGCGACGGAGTGGTCATCGCCACGGGGGCGTCCGCGCGCCGCCTGCCGGGGCCGTCGCTGGCCGGGGTGCACACCCTGCGCACCCTGGACGACGCCCGCGCCCTGCGCGCGGAACTTGCCGCGGGGCCGCAGCGGGTCGTGGTGATCGGCGGCGGATTCATCGGCGCCGAGACCGCGTCCTCGTGTGTGGCGCTCGGGCACGACGTGACGGTCGTCGAGGCCGCCCCGCTGCCGCTGCTCCCGCAACTGGGCGCGGAAATGGCGGCCGTGTGCGCGGGGCTGCACGCGCGCGGGGGAGCGGAGCTCGTCACCGGCACCGGCGTCGCCGCGCTGTACGGCGACACGGCCGTGCGCGGGGTGGAGCTGGCCGACGGCCGGCTGCTCCCCGCCGACGTGGTGGTCGTCGGCATCGGGGCCGCCCCCAACACCGGCTGGCTCGCGGGCACGGCCCTGGCCGTGGACGACGGGGTGCTCTGCGACGACGGCTGCGTCACCGCGCTGCCGCAGGTGGTCGCGGTGGGGGACGTGGCCCGCGCGGGCGCCGCGCGCGCCGAGCACTGGACGAGCGCCACCGAGCAACCCCGCGTCGCCGTGGGCAACTTGCTGGCCGGGCGCACCGCCGAGACCCTGCGCCCCCTGCCGTACTTCTGGTCCGACCAGTACGGCTCCCGCATCCAGTTCGCGGGGCGGCGGCGGGCCGACGACACCGTGCGAGTCCTCGAAGGCTCGACGGAGGAAGGCAGCTTCCTCGCCGCCTACGAGCGCGACGGGCACACCACGGCGGTCCTCGCGGTGGACCGGCCGCGCCCGTTCATGCGGATGCGACGCGGCCTGCCCGCGGCGGCGCCCGTCGCGGCCTGACCCGCGCGGGCAGCTGCGCCCGCCCGGCCGTGCGTGCGGCCGGGCCCGCCACGACGCGCGCGTCTAGGAGTGCGACAACTGCCCCGCCCGGCCGCGCCGCCGTATGCGGTCCTCGCTGCGCCCCGCAGCCCTGGCCTGCCTGCGGGCCCGGCGCCGCTCGCGCCGCAGCTGACGCGCCGTGCTGCTCGGCACCGACACCACGCCGTTCCGCTGGTTCCACACCTGGCGGGTCACCCACACGTCGAGGACGCCCCAGGTGGCGGCCACCGTGCTGGCCACGCTGCTGAGCACCATCGGGAACGACAGCCAGGATCCGGCCAGCGTGCACAGGAACGCCGTCATCGCCTGTATCAAGGTCAGCGCCACTATGAGCACGGCTCGCACCGCGGCCGTACGCACCGGATCGGGCAGGCGCCGCCTTCGCGCCGGCTCCTCGACCCACAACTCCCTGCGTTCCCCGCCGGACTGCTCCCCGGATGCCTCGTACTCATCCGTGGTCGTCCTCTGCCGCTCTGCCGTGCCCATCAACTCGTCACTCCCCCGATGCCCTCGGGCCGTTCCATGAGACGTCGGCGGTTCCGACTCCCCAGTGCGTGCCCGGTATACGCGGCTTTACGCCACCTGGTGACGGCATGCGGGCCACGCGCGCCCGCAGTCCCCAAGTCCCTTACCGAATGACGAACGAGAGGCCCGGAAGATTCCCGCCCGGTTCAAAAAAGCGAAGGGTTCCGGCCAACTGGGGTGATCGGCGGGAAGGAATGTGCCGAGTGGCATGTGCCACACGCGGGATGCAATCTCCCGACTTGGAGGGACAACTGGGGACGTCCGTTTTACGTCACGGCTGAAATCCGTCCGGACACGCCTTCGAGTTGCTCGTGGGTCAGTAGTAGGCTCACGCCGTTTGTTGACGCACATGTGTGCCCCCGGCCATAGCGCGGCCGCAGGGGGCCGATCTGGGGGAGGCCATGCGCTTTCGCGGGAAGTCCATCCGCCGGAAGATCGTGGCATTGCTGCTGGTGCCGCTCATTTCCCTGACCGCGATGTGGGGTTTCGCCACTTACCTCACCGGTCAGGCGGCCAAGGAACTCATCGACGTCTCCAATGTCGTCGACAGGATCGGCTACCCGATCGAGGACACCGCCAGGGTCGTCCAGCAGGAACGCCGCCAGACCCTCGTCTATCTCGCCGATCCCCGCGCCTCCGACGCGCTCGCGGCCCTGCGCCGCAGCCGCACGGCCACCGACGACATGGTCGCCAAGGTCAAGGAGAGCGCGGCGCATCCGGACGTACGGGACGAGGTGACGGGGCAGTCCGCCGAACGGCTCGCATCGCTCCTGGACTCCTTCGAGGGGCTTGAGTCGCTGCGCCGCACGGTCGAGGAAGGCACGATCACCCGCGCGGGCGCGCTGAAGACGTACACGAAGCTGATCGACCCCTGCTACGGCTTCCTGACGACCCTGCACGCCCTCGACGACGTGAAGATGGACCAGCAGGGCCGGGCGCTCGTCGGTGTGACCCGCGCACGCGAACTGTTCTCCCGCGAGGACGCGCTCGTTGGCTCCGCGCTCGTCGCACGCCGGCTCACCAAGGCCGAGATCCGTCAGGTCTCCGACCTCAGGGCCCAGCGCACGCTGCTCTACGAGGACAGCCTCGCGCTCCTTCCGGAGGACGAGCGCGCCGGCTACGAGCGCTATTGGAACGGCGCCCAGACGACGGAGCTGAGGACGGCCGAGAAGGCCGTCGTCGAATCCGCGCCCGGCGCCCCGCGCGCCGTCACGTCGGCGCGCTGGGACGCGGCGGCGGGCAAGGTGCTCAAGGAACTGGCCGAGCGCGACAAGGCGGCGGGCGACCGCTACCAGGACCGCGTCGAGCCGGTGGCCGTCGGCGTCATCGTGCGCGTCGTCGTGGCCGGTGTCTTCGGTCTGCTCGCCCTGCTGTTCTCGGTCTTCATGTCCGTACGCATCGGCAGCAGCCTCATCCGCGACCTGCGCCGCATGCGCCTGGAGGCCCACGAGGCATCCGGCGTCCGGCTGCCCGGCGTACTGCGCCGCCTGGCTGCGGGCGAGCAGGTCGACGTGGAGACCGAGGCCCCCCGCCTGACGTACGAGAAGGACGAGATAGGCCAGGTCGGCCAGGCGCTCAACACCCTGCAGCGTGCCGCCGTCGAAGCCGCCGTCAAACAGGCCGATCTGCGCCGCGGCGTCTCCGAGGTGTTCGTCAACCTCGCCCGCCGCAGCCAGGTGCTCCTGCACAAGCAGCTCACCCTGCTCGACACCATGGAGCGCAGGACCGAGGACACCGACGAACTGGCCGACCTCTTCCGCCTCGACCACCTCACCACCCGCATGCGGCGGCACGCCGAGGGCCTCGTGATCCTCTCCGGTGCCGCCCCCTCCCGGCAGTGGCGCAAGCCCGTCCAGCTCATGGACGTCGTCCGCGCGGCCGTCGCCGAGGTCGAGGACTACGAACGCATCGAGGTGCGCCGCCTGCCGCGCATCGCCGTCACCGGGCCCGCGGTCGCCGACCTCACCCACCTGATGGCCGAACTCCTGGAGAACGCCACGGTGTTCTCGCCCCCGCACACCGCGGTGCAGGTCCTCGGCGAGCACGTCGCCAACGGCTTCACCCTGGAGATCCACGACCGGGGCCTCGGCATGGCGCCCGACGCGCTCCTCGACGCCAACCTGCGCCTGGCGGAGACCCCGGAGTTCGAACTCTCCGACACCGACCGCCTCGGCCTCTTCGTGGTGAGCCGCCTCGCCCAGCGACAGCGCGTGCGCGTCTCCTTGCAGCCCTCTCCGTACGGCGGCACGACAGCCGTGGTGTTCATCCCGGAGACGCTGCTCACGGACGACGTACCGGACACGAACGGCATCGGGTTCCGCCTCGACAGGCCGCAGCCCAAGGAAGCCGTGGGCCGCGACGCGGCGGGCGACAAGAAGGCCGCGCTCGGCCAGGTGCCCGTGCAGTTGCCGGGGCTGCCCGCTTCCGTGCTGGACGGCCCCGTCGAGCTGGAGGCGCCGGTGGGCATGGCGGGCCTCGACTCCTACCCCGGTGCCCTCAGCGATCTGGGAGACCTCGGCGACCTCGGCGACGAGGACAGCGAGCGCGGCGGGCTCTTCCGCCCGCGCCGCCGCATGACCGGGGTACCGGGGGACGAGCAGCACCAACAGGCCCGCGACGAGCGGGAGACGGGCGAGCGCGAGGCGGCCCGCCCGGGCGATCTGCCCCAGTCGTCCCCCGACGACCCCGTTCAGCTGCCGCGCCGCAGGACCCCGAAGCTGGTCTCCTCGCACGGCCGCCCCGTGACGCACAGCAGGCAGCGGGGCGCGGCGCCGGACGACGACACGCCGCCGGAGCGCCTGGAGCGCCCGGAGCGCTCCCAGGCGCCCGCGGGCCGCCCCCAGGGCGGCGCCGTGGACCGGGACCGCGGCGCGGCCGAGCCCATCGACCTGCCGCGCCGCCCCGAGGCGCAGTCGGCCTGGCCCGACCTCTCCCCGCCGCACCGCGACGTCACCGCGTCCGACGCACCGCCGGACCTCCCGCGCCGCAGCCGGCGCACGGAACCGGCGCCTGCGGAGGCTGTGCGCACCGAAGCCCCGCGCATTGAAACCCCGCGCACCGAAGCCCCGCGCGCGGATGCCCCCGGCGGACTGCCCCGGCGTGTACGCCAGGCCAATCTCGCCCCACAGTTGAAGGACGGGCCGGACCACCGCACGGAGCGCGCCTCGGCACCGGCCTCGACCAGGCCGGAAGAGCGCGACGCCGACGAGGTCCGCAGCCGGATGGCTTCGCTCCAGCGTGGCTGGCAGCGTGGCCGTGAAGAAAATGCCGCGGGCGAAGACGCCTCCGACGGCACAGCACCAGGAACGACATCTGAGGGGGACGGTCGATGACCGCACCGAAGGCCGACGCACGTACCGCGGGACCGGGGGGATCGGGAGAGCTGAACTGGCTCCTCGACGAACTGGTCCAGCGGGTCGCCAGCATCCGCAAGGCGCTCGTGCTCTCCGGCGACGGCCTGCCCACCGGCCTGTCCAAGGACCTGACCAGGGAGGACAGCGAGCACCTCGCGGCTGTCGCCTCCGGCTTCCACAGCCTCGCCAAGGGCGTCGGACGCCACTTCGAGGCGGGCCGGGTCCGCCAGACCGTGGTCGAGCTCGACGATGCCTTCCTGTTCGTCACGGCCGCGGGCGACGGCAGCTGTCTTGCCGTCCTCTCGGACGCCGACTCCGACGTAGGTCTGGTCGCGTACGAAATGACGCTGCTGGTCAAGAGGGTGGGTGTGCATCTGGGTACGGCGCCGCGCACCGACCTGCCCACGGGAGGGTAACGGGAGGGTATGAGCGAAGACGGTCAGGGGACACAGGGGACGCCTCGCTGGTTCGACGACGACGCCGGACCGGTGGTGCGTCCGTACGCGATGACGCGTGGCCGGACCACAAGTCCGGCCCAGCACCGCCTCGATCTGATCGCGGTCGTCATCGCGGAAGCCCGTGCCGGTGATCCGGAGGCGGACAGGACGCTGTCTCCGGAGCACGTGGACATCGTCGGGCTCTGCCGTGACAGCCCCCAGTCGGTCGCCGAACTGGCGGCCGAACTGGACCTCCCCATCGGCGTGATCCGGGTCCTCATCGGCGATCTCGTCGACGACGAACTGGTGCACGTGACACGTCCCGTACCCCCCGCGGAATTGCCGGACGAGAGTATTCTGCGCGACGTGATCAACGGCCTCCGGGCGCTCTGAGCAGCGCGGAAGCGGGGAATGAGACGTGACTGGCTGGCAGTTCTGGGTCGACAGGGGCGGCACCTTCACGGATATCGTCGCGCGGCGTCCCGACGGGCGGCTGCTCACGCACAAACTCCTGTCGGACAACCCGTCCCGCTACGCCGACGCCGCCGTCGCGGGTATCCGTGAGCTCCTGGGCGAGACCCCCGGCGCTCCCGTGGACACGGTCCGCATGGGCACCACCGTCGCCACCAACGCCCTCCTGGAGCGCAAGGGCGAGCCCACCGCCCTGGTGATCACCAGGGGCTTCGGCGACGCCCTGCGCATCGCCTACCAGAACCGCCCGCGCATCTTCGCCCGCGAGATCATCCTGCCGGAGCTGCTCTACGACCGGGTCATCGAGGCCGACGAACGGGTCACCGCCGAGGGCGAGGTCCTTCGGGCGCCCGACCTGGAGCAACTCGCAGGGCCGCTGCGCAAGGCCTACGAGGACGGCATCCGGGCCGTCGCGGTGGTCTGCATGCACAGCCACCTGTATCCGGCCCACGAGCAGGCGATCGCCGACCTGGTCGTCCGCACCGGATTCCCGCAGGTCTCACTCTCCAGCGAGGTCAGCCCGCTGATGAAGCTGGTCCCGCGCGGCGACACGGCGGTCGTCGACGCCTATCTGTCGCCGGTCCTGCACCGCTACGTCCGGCACGTCGCCGACGAACTGGACGGCGTGCGCCTGATGTTCATGCAGTCCAACGGCGGCCTCACCGAAGCAGGCCAGTTCCGCGGCAAGGACGCGATCCTGTCCGGGCCCGCGGGCGGCATCGTCGGCATGGCCCGCATGTCGCAGCGCGCGGGCTTCGACCGGGTCATCGGCTTCGACATGGGCGGCACGTCCACGGACGTGTCGCACTACGCGGGCGAGTACGAACGGGTCTTCACCACGCAGATCGCGGGCGTACGGCTGCGCGCGCCGATGCTGGACATCCACACCGTCGCGGCGGGCGGCGGCTCCGTCCTGCACTTCGACGGCAGCCGCTACCGCGTGGGCCCCGACTCCGCGGGCGCCGCTCCGGGCCCGGCGAGCTACCGGGGCGGCGGCCCGCTGACGGTCACCGACGCCAACGTCGCCCTCGGGCGCATCCAGCCCGACCACTTCCCGCCGGTCTTCGGGCCGGACGGCGACCAGCCGCTCGACGGTGCGCTCGTCCACGACCGCTTCGCCCGGCTGGCCCGCGACATCAGGGAACGCACCGGCGACGACCGCACCGCCGAGCAGGTCGCCGAGGGATATCTGCGGATCGCGGTCGCCAACATCGCGGCCGCCGTCAAACGCATCTCGGTCCAGAAGGGCCACGACGTCACCCGCTATGCCCTCACCACGTTCGGCGGCGCGGGCGGCCAGCACGCCTGCATGGTCGCCGACTCGCTCGGCATCCGCACCGTGCTCGTACCGCCGATGGCCGGTGTCCTCTCTGCGCTCGGCATCGGCCTCGCCGACACCACCGCGATGCGCGAGCAGTCCGTGGAAGCCCCCCTCGAACCGTCCGCGATGCCCCGCGTCCTGAAGACCGCCGACGACCTGGAGGAAGCGGCACGCGCCGAACTCCTCGCCGAGGACGTGCCCGGCGACCGCATCCGCGTCACGCGCCGCGCCCAGCTGCGCTACGACGGCACCGACACCACGCTCACCGTGGAACTCACGGAGCCGGACCGCATGATCCGCGTCTTCGAAGACCGCCATCGCACCACCTACTCCTTCACCCTGGACCGCCCCGTCGTCGTCGAGGCGCTCTCCGTGGAGGCCACCGGCCTGACCGAGCAGCCCGATCTCTCCGTGCCCGCCCGCGACGGCCACGCGGGCGGGCCGCTGACCGTGCGCCTGCACACCGGCGGCGCCTGGCGCGACGTGCTCCTGCACCGCCGCGCGGAACTGCCGCCCGGCGAGAGCGTCGACGGCCCCGCGATCATCGCCGAGGCCGGCGCCACGACGGTCGTGGACGAGGGCTGGCGGGCGGCCACGACACGCGAGGGGCACCTGGTCATGGAACGCGTGGCGGTGCCGGAGGGTTCCGACGCGAGCGCCGCGGCCGATCCCGTGCTCCTGGAAGTCTTCAACAACCTCTTCATGTCGATCGCCGAGCAGATGGGCGCCCGCCTGGAGTCCACGTCCCAGTCGGTCAACATCAAGGAGCGCCTCGACTTCTCCTGCGCGGTCTTCGACCCCGACGGCAATCTGGTCGCCAACGCCCCGCACATCCCCGTGCACCTGGGCTCGATGGGCACCAGCGTGAAGGAGGTCATCCGGCGCCGCGGCAAGAGCATGCGTTCCGGGGACTCCTACGCCGTCAACGACCCGTACCACGGCGGTACCCACCTCCCCGACGTCACGGTCATCACGCCGGTCTTCGACACCCCGGGAGAGCGGATCCTCTTCTACGTGGCGTCGCGCGGGCACCACGCGGAGATCGGCGGCATCGCCCCCGGCTCCATGCCGGCGAACAGCCGCACCATCGAGGAGGAGGGCATCCTCTTCGACAACTGGCTCCTGGCGGAGGCCGGCCGGTTCCGCGAGGCCGAGACCCTGAGCCTGCTCACCGATGCCCCGTACCCCTCCCGCAACCCGGCCACCAACCTCGCCGACCTGCGTGCCCAGATCGCCGCCAACCAGAAGGGCGTCGACGAAGTCGCCCGGATGATCGAGAACTTCGGGCTGGACGTCGTCCAGGCGTACATGGGCCATGTGCAGGACAACGCCGAAGAAGCGGTACGCAGGGTCGTCGACGCCCTGGAAGAGGGCGAGTTCGCCTATCCGACCGACTCGGGAGCCGTCATCCGGGTCCGCGTCTCGGTGGACCGCGACGCCCGCTCGGCGACCATCGACTTCACCGGTACGTCCCCGCAGCTGGCCACGAACTTCAACGCCCCCTTCGCGGTGGTCAACGCCGCCGTCCTGTACGTCTTCCGCACCCTGGTGGCCGAGGACATCCCGCTCAACGACGGCTGTCTGCGCCCCTTGCGCATCATCGTGCCGCCCGGCTCCCTGCTCGCCCCCGAGCCACCGGCGGCCGTCGTCGCCGGGAACGTCGAGACCTCACAGGCGATCACCGGGGCCCTCTACGGCGCCCTGGGCGTCCAGGCCGAGGGCTCGGGCACGATGAACAACGTCACCTTCGGCAACGACCGCCATCAGTACTACGAGACGGTGGCTTCGGGTTCCGGCGCGGGCGACGGCTTCGACGGGGCGTCCGTCGTCCAGACCCATATGACCAACTCCCGGCTCACCGACCCCGAAGTGCTCGAATGGCGCCTGCCCGTGCTGCTCGAAGAGTTCGCGGTACGCGGCGGCAGCGGCGGCACCGGGCGGTGGCGCGGCGGGGACGGGGCCGTGCGCCGCATCCGCTTCCGCGAGCCGATGACGGTCTCCACGCTCTCGCAGCACCGCAGGGTGGCGCCGTACGGCATGGCGGGCGGCGGCCCCGGAGCGCTCGGCACGGGCCGCGTGGAGCGCGCCGACGGCCGGGTCCAGACGCTGGAGGGCAGCGACTTCGCGGACGCGGGCCCCGGCGACGTACTGGTGATCGAGACCCCGGGCGGCGGCGGATACGGACGCGCCCCGCACGACAGCGGTGCAGCAGGCGGAACTCCCGAAGCAAACGGAACCCCCGAAACAAGCGCACGCTCCGAAGCAAGCGCACCCCCGGAAACACGCACGAGCCCCACAGCAACTGATCCAGGAGAAGCGAGCGATGATCTTCAAGCGTTCTGAGCGCGGCAAAGCCCCCGTCGAGCCGGTCACGCTGAAGATCCTGGTGGCGGGCGGCTTCGGCGTGGGCAAGACGACGCTCGTCGGCGCCGTCAGCGAGATCAAACCGCTGCGCACGGAAGAGCTGCTCAGCGAGGCCGGCCGCCCGGTCGACGACACCAGCGGCGTCTCGGGCAAGCACACCACCACCGTCGCCATGGACTTCGGCCGCATCACGCTGCGCGAGGACCTGGTCCTCTACGTCTTCGGCACCCCCGGCCAGGACCGCTTCTGGTTCCTCTGGGACGAACTGGCCACCGGGGCGCTCGGCGCCGTGGTCCTCGCCGACACCCGCCGGCTCGAGGACTGCTTCGCGGCCGTCGACTACTTCGAGCGCCGCTCCATACCCTTCGTCGTCGGCGTCAACTGCTTCGAGGGCGCCTCGCGTTACCCGGCCGACGCCGTGCGCCAGGCGCTCGACCTCGACCCCGGTGTCCCCGTGGTGATGTGCGACGCGCGCGAGCGGCAGTCCGTCAAGGAAGTGCTCATCGGAGTGGTCCAGCACGCGATGGCTGCCGCCGCCGCGGCCAGGGAGCCCGCCACGACATGAGCGGGTGACGGCGTGCGCGCGTGAGCGTGCGAAGGCAAGAAGAGCCGCGGCCCGTACCCCCACCGACCGGGGTACGGGCCGCGGTCATCCCCGGCTCGGCCCGCGGCTCAGCTCGCGCCGTCCTCGTGCCAGCCGAAGCTGCGCTCCACCGCCTTGCGCCAGTTGTGGTACTCGCGCTCGCGCGTCTCCGTCTCCATCGACGGCGTCCACTCGGCGTCCTGCTGCCAGTGCGCCTTCAGCTCGTCGAGGTCGTTCCACACGCCGGTCGCGAGCCCGGCGGCGTACGCGGCTCCCAGGCACGTCGTCTCGGTGATCTTCGGCCGGATCACCGGCACCCCGAGGATGTCCGCCTGATGCTGCATCAGCAGATTGTTCTTGGTCATGCCGCCGTCCACCTTCAGGGTCTGCAGCTGCACCCCGGAGTCCTGGTACATGGCGTCGACGACCTCACGCGTCTGCCAGCTGGTCGCCTCCAGGACGGCACGCGCCAGGTGCGCCTTGGTCACGTACCGGGTGAGTCCGGTGACGACACCGCGCGCGTCGGAGCGCCAGTAGGGCGCGAAGAGGCCGGAGAACGCGGGCACGATGTAGGCCCCTCCGTTGTCGTCCACGCTCGCGGCCAGAGACTCGATCTCGTCCGCGCTGCGGATGATGCCGAGCTGGTCGCGGAACCACTGCACCAGGGCGCCGGTGATCGCGATCGCCCCTTCGAGGCAGTAGACGGGCGCCTCGGAGCCGATCTTGTAGCCCATCGTGGTGAGCAGCCCGTTCTTCGAGGGGACGGGCCGGTTGCCGGTGTTGAGCAACAGGAAACTGCCGGTCCCGTACGTGTTCTTGGCCGTCCCCGTGTCGTAGCAGGCCTGCCCGAAGATGGCCGCCTGCTGGTCGCCGAGGGCGGAGGCGACCGGAACGCCGGCGAGCTGGCCGACCGCCGTGCCGTAGACCTCCGCCGATGACCTGATCTCCGGCAGGACGGCCTCGGGGACGTTCATCGCGGACAGGATCGACTGGTCCCACTGGAGGGTGGCCAGGTTCATCAGCATGGTGCGCCCGGCATTGGTGACGTCCGTGACGTGCACGCCGCCGTCCGTGCCGCCGGTGAGGTTCCAGATCAGCCAGGAGTCGATGGTGCCGAAGGCGATCTCGCCCCGCTCGGCACGGGCCCTGAGCCCGGGCACGTTGTCGAGCAGCCAGGCCGCCTTGGGCCCGGAGAAGTAGCTGGCAAGGGGCAGCCCGGTCTGCTCGCGGAACCGGTCCTGGCCGTCCGCACCGCCCAGTTCGTTGCAGAGGGCCGACGTCCGGGTGTCCTGCCAGACGATCGCGTTGTGCACGGGCTTGCCCGTGGCGCGGTCCCACAGGACCGTCGTCTCGCGCTGATTGGTGATGCCGAGCGCGCTGAGCTGGTCGGCCCGCAGCCCGGCCTTGGCGATCGCGCCGGCGACCACGGCCTGCACCTTGGACCAGATCTCGGCGGCGTCGTGCTCCACCCAGCCCGGCTTCGGGAAGATCTGGCGGTGCTCGCGCTGGTCGACGGCGACGATCTCGCCCGCGTGATTGAAGATGATGCAGCGGCTGGAGGTGGTGCCCTGGTCGATGGCGGCGACGAACTTCTCGGAGTTGTCCGGCATGGCTACCCCTAGCGTCAGAAGGCTACGTTGTAGATGAGACCTGCGAGCGCTCCGCCGATCAGCGGCCCGGCCACCGGGATCCAGGAGTAACTCCAGTCGGACGTGCCCTTGTTCGGGATCGGCAGGAACGTGTGCACGATGCGCGGGCCCAGGTCGCGGGCCGGGTTGATGGCGTAGCCGGTGGGCCCGCCGAGCGAGAGGCCGATGCCGACCACGAGGAACGCCACGATCAGCGTCTGCGTGCCGGATTCACCGAGCCCCTTGGTGAGGCCGAAGGCGAGGATGGGCAGCACCAGGGCGATGGTCGCGATGATCTCCGTGACGAGGTTGGCGACCGGGTTACGGATCTCCGGGATGGTCGAGAAGATGCCGAGCGTCGGCGTCGGCTCGTGCGCGCTGGTCAGCTTGTCCTTGGCACCGCGGCTCACGTTGGCGCTGAACTGCGCGTAGTACACGAGGTACGCGAGGACGGCGCCGAGCATCGCGCCGACCATCTGTCCGAGCAGATAGACCCAGACCTTGCCCCACTCGTCGGTGTCGATCGCGATGCCGAGCGTGACGGCGGGGTTGAGGTGGCCGCCGGAGAGCGGGCCCGCGGTGTACGCGCCCGCGAGGACACCGAAGCCCCATCCGAAGGCGATGACGACCCACCCGGAGGCTTTCGCCTTCGAATGGTTCAGGGTGACGGCGGCGCATACACCGGCGCCGAAGAGAATCAGGATCGCGGTGCCGATGATCTCACCGACGAAGATGTCCCCATTCGAGTACATGGCGGCTCCTAGGGCCTCGCCCGGGGCGGTGGCCCCGGTACTCCGTGCTGGGTGCGTTCCCACGACTACTGCCTGGCCGTGCCCGGTGACGTCAGCCGAATGCAGGCGTGTCCCGCGCCCCGCCCGGCTTCCATGGCGAGCGTGCCTCGCAGTCGCATCGCCCAGAGGGGGATGACCCGCTGAACAGGCCCTTCGTACGGGCCCTTTCGCGCGTACAGGGGCCCTGAATGGCGCGGAGCCGAAGTGCGGCGATGCCGACTGACACCGGAAGTGTTCACCGGGTGTGATGGAGCGTCAAGGTCGCGGACGGCAACGGTTAACCGGCGTGAGCCCTTCCTCTGCGACGCACCGGCGCTCGTGGCCCGTGAGGACCGGCGCGGGACCCGTGCCGGAGCTCAGCGCACCGCGACGACCGATGACCCGTGCCCGAAGAGGCCTTGGTTCGCGGTGATCCCCGCGCGCGCCCCCGCCACCTGCCGCGCCCCTGCCGTCCCCCTCAACTGCCACGTCAGTTCGCACACCTGGGCAATGGCCTGCGCCGGAACGGCCTCCCCGAAGGAGGCAAGTCCGCCACTGGGGTTGACCGGTATGCGTCCGCCCGGAGCGGTCGCCCCCTCCCGCAGCAGCTTGGCCCCCTCTCCCTCGCCGCAGAGCCCCAGATCCTCGTACCACTGCAGCTCAAGGGCGGTGGAGAGGTCGTAGACCTCCGCGAGGGAGAGCTCGTCGGGTCCGATGCCCGCTTCTTCGTACGCCGAGCGCGCGATGGAGGCGCGGAACGTCCCGTCGTCCGGTGCCACGGCGGCGGCGGAGTCGGTCGCGATGTCGGGCAGGTCCAGGACGGTGGTCGGATACGTCGGCGTCACCGTGGACACCGCACGGATGCGCACCGGGTCGGCCGCGCCGTGCCGTCGCGCGAAGTCCATGCTGGAGAGCACGAGCGCCGCCGCCCCGTCCGAGGTCGCGCAGATGTCGAGCAGCCGCAGGGGATCGGCGACGACGGCCGACGCGGCGACTTCCTCGGCGGTGACGGTCTTGCGGTAGCGCGCGTTCGGATTGAGGGCCCCCGCCGCCGCGTTCTTCACCTTGACCAGGGCGAAGTCCTCCGGAGTGTCGCCGTGCACCGCCATCCTGCGCCGTGCGTACAGGCCGAAGTACGTGGGGTTGGTGGCGCCGAGGACCCGGAAGCGCAGCCAGTCCGGGTCGTCGTGCCGGTCGCCTCCCGCGGGCCGGAAGAACCCCTTGGGCGCCGCGTCGGCCCCGACCACCAGGACGACGTCGGCGAGGCCCGCCAGGATCTGCGTACGCGCCGTGTTGATCGCCTGCGCCCCGGAGGCGCACGCCGCGTACACGCTCGTGACCCGCGCGCCCTGCCAGCCGAGCGCCTTGGCGAACGTCGCCCCGGCCACATATCCGGGATAGCCGCCGCGCACCGTGTCCGCGCCGACGATCGAACCCACGTCGCGCCAGTCCATCCCGGCGTCGGCGAGCGCCGCACGGGCCGCCGACGTGCCGTACTCGATGAAGCTGCGGCCCCACTTGCCCCACGGGTGCATGCCCGCGCCGAGCACCGCCACCTCGCTGGTCATGCGCCCACCCCCACCGGCCGCCAGTACCACGTCGTCCAGGTCGTCCCGGCGTCCTCGTCCAGGACACCGGGGACGACCTCCACCTCCATGCCGACCTCCAGATCGGCGACACCGACCCCGGGAGCCGCCTGGCCGAGCACCACCATCCGCTCTGCCGCGAGCTCCACAGCGATCAACGCGTAGGTCTGCCAGGGAAGTTCCGGATCGGACACATAGGGCGCCGGGGGCCGGTAGCGGCTGTCCGTGTACGACCAGACGCGGCCGCGCGGGGAGAGCGGCACCTCGTCGAGGTCACCGCCGGAGCAGCCGGGATTGCGGCAGAAGCCGTCCTCGCGGGGGAAGAAGACACTGGCGCAGGCCGAGCAGCGCGTGCCCAGAAGGCGGAAGTTGTCTTCCTCCCCGGCGAACCAGCCGGTCACCACGGGAGTACGCGTACGCGACAAGGCCCCTCCATGACACTGGATCTGACGGAACGTCAGAAGTGTGCCACGGGCAACCGGATCGCGTCAGTAGCGCGGTACGCGCTACTTCCCGTTCAGCGAGCGGCGCGTCACGGGAAAGTCGAAGTAGGTGTCCGGGAAGAGCTCGGGCTTGTAGGTGAAGTGCCACCACTCCTCGGGCAGGTTCACGAAGCCGGCCTTGCTCAGCACGCCTCGCAGCAGATCGCGGTTGGCGCGCTGCTTGCCGGTGATCCGCGGATCATCCGTGTGGGACAGGGTGTCGAAGCAGTCGAAGCCTGTGCCCATGTCCACGGAGTTGTCGGGGAACCGCTCGGCCTTCGGGCCGTAGCAGGGCGTGAGCGCCTCACCGGGGATGTACGGGCGCGTGGGCAGGGCGGGCAGCTTCACGACCGTCAGATCGAGCGTCGAGCCGCGGCTGTGCCCGGACTTCGCCGCGATGTAACCGTCCTCGAACAACCGCGACTTGTCGACATGGGGATAGAACTCCGCCTTCATGCGCACGTCGCCGAGGTCCTCGGCCCAGTCCACGAACTGGTCGACCGCCCGCTGCGGGCGGTAGCAGTCGTACACCTTGAGGGAGTAGCCCTTGCGCAGCAGCGTGCGCTGGGCCTTGTGCAGTGCCTTCGCCGCGGGCTCGGTGAGGATGCACATCGGCTTCTTGTAGCCGTCGATCGGCACACCCACGAAGTTGTGCGGCGTGAAGTAGCGCATCTCCTGGATGATCGTCGGGTCGACGTCACGCAGCGCCACGAACTCATCGGGAGCCTTGGGCTCGGGCTTGGCATGGGCGGGTGCCGGGGCGGCGGCCACGGCGGCCAGAGCGGTGGCGGTGACGGCGAGATTCCGCAGCGCGGGGGCAAGTCCTGTCATGAACCGTCCATCTATCAGGATCCGGTGCCCGAGGGAAAGACCGTCACAGGAGTGATCGGCTACAGTCCGCGGCGTGTCCGTACCCCCGGCTCCCCAGCCGCCCCTGCCGTCCTCCCCGTCCCCGCATCGCGCCGACCCCGCACCGGGCTCCCACTGTTCGAGCTGCGGATCGCCCTACGGCGATGCTCTGACGTCCTGGCCCCGCACCTGCACCGCCTGCGGCACGGTCGCCTACCGCAATCCGCTGCCCGTGGCGGTCGCACTGCAGCCCGTCTACGACGACCGGGGCACCGCCCTTGTCGTCGTGACCCGGACCATCGCACCCGCGCGCGGGGGAGTGGCCCTGCCCGGAGGGTTCATCGACGACCGGGAGGACTGGCGGGACGCCGTCGTGCGCGAACTCAGGGAGGAGACCGGCATCAGCGCGGAGAGCCGCGACGTCCGCCTCGCCGAAGCCCTCAGCGCACCCGACGGATACCTGCTGCTCTTCGGCCTCCTGCCCGAGCGCCCGGCAGCCGAACTGCCGGACCCCGCACCGACGGACGAGACGGAAGGCTGGCACCTCCTGCACCGCCCGGCCGAACTGGCCTTCCCGCTGCACACATTGGCAGTGCGCGCCTGGTTCGAAGGGCGCTACATCTGAGGCAGAGGGACGCCTGACGCAGAGGGACGCCGCATCCGGCGCCGCGGAACGCTACGTCCGACGCCCGGGCAGCCCCCGCACCGTCACCCGCAGCCCGACCTCCTCCGCCGCCCCCGCGGCGTCCTCGGCGGCCCGGCCGTCCCGCTCGACCACCACGCGTCCGTCGGCCCACCGCGTGGCGAACCGCTCTATCTCCGGCTGCTCCCACCCGTCACCCGCGTCCCTGACCACCAGGCCGCCTCCCGTACGTCCCGGAGCGGGCGCCCACACCTCCAGCTCGAGCCCGCCGTCGTCGCCCCGCACCGGCAGCACCGCCCCGGCCCGCGCGAACACCGGGACACGCGACAGAGGCGCCTCGACGAGCACCCGCGCAGGCCCTTCGTAGGCCTCGCCGGTCGCCGTGTCGTACCAACGGCCCGCCGGCAGCCGCACCGTACGGCGCACCGCCCCCGGCTCGAACACGGGCGCCACGAGGAGACAGTCGCCGAGCAGGAACGCGTCCTCGCAGTCGCGCAGCGCCCGGTCCTCCGGACTGCCCCACCACAAGGGCCGCACGTACGGCGTGCCCGTACGCCGCGCCAGATGCGCGAGCGTCACGAAGTACGGAAGCAGCCGCCGGCGTTCGACGAGCGCCACGCGCGCGTGCTCGAGCACCTCGGGACCGAACTCCCAGGGCTCCCTGCGCCCGGCCCGCAGCGCGGCATGCGTGCGGAACAGCGGCAGATACGACCCGAGCTGGAACCACCGCAGATACAGCTCGGGCGACGGACTGCCGTCGAACCCGCCCACATCAGGACCCGAGTACGGCC
>NZ_JBNNJZ010000047.1:0-33150 GCF_050270335.1 Streptomyces sp. NPDC059900 | reverse complement strand
CGTTGGAGGCCTTGTCGCCGTAGTCCGCGGCGACGAGCTTGATGGTCTTGCTGTCGCCGCTGTCGCTGTCACCGCCGCACGCGGTGAGTCCCATCGCCATCGCGAGCGTTGCCGCACCGGTGGCGAGCACTCGGTTCCTCATGTTGTTCAACCCTTCGACATCGGTGTCGACTTGAACGCGGGCAAAGGTCCCCCCGCGGCGCCGTGGCGCCGACATTACTCACGGCCGGAATTGCCGCAACAGGCCTAGACCACTTTCGTGGCCAAGCTGAAATCACCTGCGCGGGAGGTCACTTGAGAGCGCCCGCCGTCAGGCCTGCCTGCACCTGCCGCTGGAACACCGCGTACACGACGAGCACCGGAACCATCGCGATCGTCAGGCCCGCGAAGAGCGCGCCCCAGTCCCCCCGGTAGCCCTGCGACACGGCGAGCGTGGCGAGCCCCTGCGGCAACACGTAGCTCTTCTCCTCCTCGTTGTTGAGCAGCAGCGGAAGCAGGTACTGGTTCCACTGGCCGAGGAAGTTGAAGATGCCGATGCTGACCAGGCCCGGCTTGGCCATCGGCAGCATGATCTGGAAGAACGTGCGGGTGTGCGAGGCGCCGTCGACCATCGCCGCTTCCTGGACGCCGGTGGGCAGCGTGCGGAAGAAGGAGGTCAGGAAGAAGGTGGTGAAGGGCAGCGAGTACGCGATGTACGCGATCATCAGGCCGGGACGGGTGTCCAGGAGCCCGAAGTTCTCCATCACCGCGAAGAGCGGCACGAGCGCGAGGATGACCGGGAACATCATGCCGCCCGCGAAGAGCAGGAAGACGAACCGGTTGCCGGGGAAGGTGAAGCGGGCGATGACGTACGCGGCCATCGACCCGAGCAGCATCGTGCCGGTCAGCGAACCCGCCAGGATGATCAGCGAGTTGATCGTGTACTGGCCGATGTTGGCCTCGGTCCACGCGTTGGTGAAGTTCTCCCAGTGGAAGGAGTCCGGCCAGCCCATCGGATCGCTGAGGATGTCCACCGAGGGCCGGAACGCGGTGAGGGCGACCCAGATGAGCGGCCCGGCCGCGAGGATCACCCACAGGGCGAGGAACGCGTGCGAGAAGACGTTCAGCGTGGCGCCGCCCTTGGAACCCGTATCGGGGCGGGGCGCGTCGGCGGGCTCGGTGCGGGGCGCGGTTTTGGCGATGGTCATGATGCAGTGCTCCCGCGGTCTTTAGTATTCGATCCGGTCGCGATTCCCGATCCTCATGACGATCAGCGAGAACGCCATGCTGAGGACGAGGAGGACGACGCCGATGGAGGTGGCATAGCCGTACTGGCCGTCCCGGAATCGTTCGTAGAGGAAGACCGGGGTCACCTTCAGGACGTGCTCGGGCACCATGACCAGGACGATCGCGAACGAGTCGAGTGCCTGGATGCCCATATAGATCCAGCCCGTGCGGACGGTGTCCCAGATCAGCGGGAGCGTCACGTTGAAGAAGGTCCGCGAGCGTCCCGCGCCGTCGAGCAGCGCGGCCTCGTAGATGTCCTTGGGGATCGCGCCCATCGCGGCGGAGAAGAGGACCACGTAGAAGCCGACGAAGCTCCAGCAGAGCACGACGAGCACGGCGATGAGGGCCAGGCTCCGGTCGCCGCCGAGCCAGGCGGGGCCGTCGATGCCCACCTTGTCGAGACCGCCGTTGATCAGACCGCTGTTGGTGTTGAGGACGCGGCCCCAGACGACGGCGATGATGGCGACGGACAGGACCTGCGGGAAGAAGTAGACGACCTTGTAGAACGAGGAGCCCGCGACGCCCGCGATGGCCTGGCCCTTACGGTGCCGGCCGCCCGAGGTGATCATGTAGGCGAAGAACATGCCGAGCATGAGCGTGATCAGCGGGGCGATGACCGCGAGGGCGATGCTCATTTCGAGCGAGTCCCAGAAGCGCTCGTCGTTCCACATCTTCGTGAAGTTGTCGAACCCGATGAAGTTCGCCACCGGGCCGCCGGACCAGTCCGTGAACGAGTAGTAGATCGCCTGGAGGAACGGCGAGATCACGAACAGGACGTAGAACGCGAGAGGCAGCGTCAGGAAGCCCACGATGAAGCGGTACTTGTCGAGCGTGCGGTACCGCCGGTCGTACCGCACGCTCTCGGGGGTGAAGCGGGGCGGAAGCAGCACCGCCAGGAGGAACAACAGCCCGTTCGGCGCCTTGGGCTTCCGGTCCGGTGCCTTCTTCGAAGGTGGCGAATCGTCCACCCGGGTGTCAGTCTTCACGCCACTCCGCCCCGCCTCGCTCACGTGCCCGCGTTCTCGGTCGTTCCGCCGCTGATCAGGACTTCTTGACCTTGACGACGTCAGGGTCCTTGAGGATCCGGGCCCCGGCCTTCTCCATGATGTCCATGGCCTGCTTGGTGCCGATCTGGCCCAGCATGAACTTGGCGATCATGTTGTTGAAGTCCTCGCGGAACAGCTCGTTGTACCAGTCCATGTGCTTCGCGATGACGACGTTCTCGCCGGCGGCCTTGATCGCCGCCTGCACACTCGCCACACCGTGCGGCATCTTCTGGCCGTCGATGGCCCCCTTGACCACCGGCAGAGCGGAGAGCTCCTTGAAGTTGTTCAGGGCGGCTTCCTTGCTGTACATCGCCCGCAGCCACTCCAGGCCGCCCTGCCGGTTCTGCGCCTTCTCGGGGACGACGTAGAACTCACCGGCCGGCGCGTTGATCGTGCCGAACGGCATCTTGTCGCCCGAGTCGAGCGACGGGCTCGGGCCGAACGACATCCCGAAGTCCTTCGGGGTGGTGTCCTTGGCCTCGTTCTCCACCCAGGAACCGTTGGGCACGAAGACGCACTTGCCCCCCTTGGTCCAGGCGGTCTGCATCTCGGTGTGCGCCTCGGTGCCGTCGAATCCGGTCAGGACGTACTTCTTGGCGACCAGTTCCTCCCAGGCCTCGAAGACGTCCTTGACCGCGTCGTTCTTCCAGGCGCCCGGCTCGAGATAGTCCATGGCCGTGGTGATGTCGCGCCCCCCGCGCTGGGCGAACATCGTGTAGATGCTGAAGAACATGTACCGCGGGTGGCCGCCCGGGTAGCTCCAGCCGTGGATGCCCTTGGCCTTGGCCTTCTTGCAGACGGCCAGCATCTCGTCCCAGGTCTTGGGGTACTCGGAATCCAGGCCCTCCTCAAGGAGCTTCTTGGAGTAGAAGGTGCCGTAGACCGTCAGCGAGATGCCGGCCTGGAAGGTGCCGGGGCCACCGAAATTGCCGCTCGCTTCGACGGCCGGTTCCAGGATGTCGCGCACCTTGACGCTCGGGTCGTCCCACGACGGCGCGTCGAGCAGCTCGGTGAGGTCCGCCACCTGCTTGTTGGAGACCAGCTTGCCGGGGTTCATCTGGTCGGCGCCGGAGTTGTTGACGACGTCGGCCGTCGGGTTGCCGCGGACGATCTTCGGCTGCACCTGAGTCGCGATCTTCGTCGTCGACTTCTGGCCGGCGTCCGAGTCCGGGTACCGCTTCTTGTACATGTCGGTCACGAACTGGGCGTACTTGTCGCCGTAACCGCCGTTGAAGACGACCACGGCGAGCCCGGCGTCGTCCTTCACGCCGAGCGGGTTCTTCTTGGACTTCTCGCCCTTCTCCGCCTTGTTCTCTTCCCCGCCGCCGCTCGCGCAGGAGCTCAGCGCGCCCACGGCCGGTACTGCGAGAAGGCTGGTGGCCGCCGCCCTCTTCATCACGTCACGACGGTTGATGCTGGTGGATCCCATGCTCAAGTCCTCGCCTTCTCCAGGACTCAGGCGGCGTACGGCGCTCCCGACAGCTCGCCAGTGGCGAAGGGCCCGACACCGCGGGTCAGTTGAAGCTTGGTGGTGCTGCACGTGCGTCAACTACATGGCAAGGGCTCGCACCCGCCACTCAGGGTGCCGATAGGTATAGTCCACTTCTCGGCAGCAGAGCAAGATCGAATGCAGCTTGGGCCAGCAGTCTTTCCCGAGTTGAGACCTCGCGGAGACACGGACTGGTTCGTTCACGGCGTGAGCAAATTCAGCCGGGGAAATCGGCGGCGTCGGGACCCGTCGGCGCTTCCCCCTCCCTGATCTTCCCTGGCCCCTCCTCGCTCCTCGTTGGACTTTCTCCCCGGCCCCCTTGGACTTTCCCGGGACCACCACCGGCGCACCTCTGCTCACCTCTGCCACACCTCCGGCTCCACCGGCCCTTCCAACAGCCTTGACACCACCGGCAACTTGACGCCCTACTGGACCTTGCGCAGCCATGTGACAACGTTGTCCAACACTTGCAGGGAGGGGCTCGGGGATGCCGCACAGATCACGCAGACCTCGCTTCAGACACCACCGTTCGGCCGCCGTTCTCGGAGCGGCGGCGTTCACGCTGGTCGCCACGGCGCAGGGCGCCGCCGTCGCCAAGCCGGAGAAACCACCCAAAGCGGCACGGGAGTTCGTTTCTTCGTTCGAAGAAGGCGATGTGCAGCCCGACTGGCTGAACACCGTGGAAACCGGCCCGGACGGCAAGAAGAAGACCGCCGGCGTCAACGGCGCATTCAGCGCGGGCATCCCCGGCAGCGTGAACGACCACGTCACGGAGGTCCGCGCCAGCGGCGAGAACTCCGGCAGCGGCGAGGTCAAGGAGAACCTGACCGACGGCGAGCCCACCAGCAAGTGGCTGACCTTCGAGCCCACCGGCTGGGTGGAGTTCGATCTGGACGAGCCCGCCAAGGCCATCACGTACGCGCTCACGTCCGCGAACGACCACGACGAGCGCGACCCCAAGGACTGGACCCTCCAGGGCTCCACGGACGGCAAGGACTGGAAGGTCCTCGACACCCGCAAGGGCGAGTCGTTCGACAAGCGCCACCAGACGAAGAAGTACGACTTCGAGAACGACACGGCGTACGCCCACTACCGCCTGGACGTCACCGCCAACAACGGCGCGTCCGACGCCCTCCAGCTCTCCGACGTCCAGCTCAGCGTCGGCGGCAGCGAGAGCCCCGTCCCCGAGGACATGCTCTCCCTCGTGGACCGCGGCCCCAGCGGCTCCCCGACCGCGAAGGCGGGCGCCGGGTTCACCGGCAAGCGCGCCCTGCGCTATGCGGGCACCCACAAGGCGGACGCCCGCGGTTACTCGTACAACAAGGTCTTCGACGTCAACGTCTCGGTGCGGCGTGACACCGAGCTGTCGTACAAGATCTTCCCCTCCATGGCGGAGGGCGACCTCGATTACGACGCCACGAACGTGTCCGTGGACCTCGCCTTCACCGACGGCACCTATCTGAGTGACCTCAAGGCCGTCGACCAGCACGGCTTCGCGCTGACCCCGCAGGGCCAGGGCGCCGCCAAGGGCCTCTACGTCAACCAGTGGAACAACGTCGCCGCCCGGATCGGGCAGGTCGCGGGCGGCAAGACGGTGGACCGCGTCCTGGTCGCGTACGACTCCCCCAAGGGCCCGGCGAAGTTCCGCGGCTGGGTGGACGACGTCTCGCTGAAGGAGAAGGCCCCGGCGAAGCCGAAGGCCCACCCATCGGACTACGCGGACACCACCCGCGGCACGAACTCCAGCGGCGGCTTCTCGCGCGGCAACACCTTCCCCGCGACCGCCGTCCCGCACGGCTTCAACTTCTGGACGCCCGTGACCAACGCGGGCTCCCTGAGCTGGCTCTACGACTACGCGCGCGGCAACAACGCGGACAACCTGCCGACGATCCAGGCGTTCAGCGCGAGCCACGAGCCGAGCCCCTGGATGGGCGACCGGCAGACCTTCCAGATGATGCCGTCCGTCGACAAGGACACCCCCTCCGCGTCGCGCACCAAGCGCGCGCTGCCCTTCAAGCACGAGAAGGAGACGGCACGCCCGCACTACTACGGCGTGACGTTCGAGAACGGTCTGAAGGCCGAGATGGCCCCGACCGACCACGCCGCGATGATGAAGTTCACCTATCCCGGTGACGACGCGAGCGTCATATTCGACAACGTCTCGGAGAAGGGCGGCCTCACCCTCGACGAGGAGAACGGCGTCGTCAGCGGCTTCTCGGACGTCAAGTCCGGCCTCTCCACCGGTGCCACGCGCCTGTTCGTGTACGGCACCTTCGACGCGCCCGTCACCGCGGGCGGCAAGCTGGAGGGCGGCGGTGGCGGTGACGTCACCGGCTACCTGCGCTTCAAGCCCGGCAAGGACCGCACGGTCAACCTGCGTCTCGCGACCTCGCTCATCAGCCTCGACCAGGCCAAGGCGAACCTGAACAGCGAGATCCCCTCCGGCACCTCCTTCGAGCGCGTGAAGAACCGCGCGCAGAAGAGCTGGGACGACATCCTCGGCAAGGTCGAGGTGCAGGGCGCGAGCGAGGGCCAGCGCACCAGCCTCTACTCCTCCCTCTACCGCCTCTACCTCTACCCGAACTCGGGCTTCGAGAAGGTCACAGGGGCGAACGGCAAGTCGAAGTACCAGTACGCCTCGCCGTTCTCCCCGCAGACGGGCCCCGATACCCCGACCCACACCGGCGCGAAGATCGTCGACGGCAAGCCGTACGTCAACAACGGCTTCTGGGACACCTACCGCACCACCTGGCCCGCCTACTCGCTCCTCACGCCGAAGAAGGCGGGTGAGCTGGTCGACGGCTTCGTCCAGCAGTACAAGGACGGCGGCTGGACCTCGCGCTGGTCGTCGCCGGGCTACGCCGACCTGATGACGGGCACCTCGTCGGACGTGGCGTTCGCCGACGCGTACGTCAAGGGCGTGGACTTCGACGCGAAGGACGCGTACGACGCGGCCCTGAAGAACGCGACGGTCGTACCGCCGGGCAAGGGCGTAGGCCGCAAGGGCATGGAAACCTCCCCCTTCCTCGGCTACACCCCCAGCGAGACCCACGAGGGCCTGTCCTGGGCCCTGGAGGGTTACGTCAACGACTACGGCATCTCCCGCATGGGCCAGGCCCTCTACAAGAAGACGGGCGAGAAGCGCTACAAGGAGGAGTCGGAGTACTTCCTCAACCGCGCCCGTGACTACGTCCACCTCTTCGACGGCAAGGCGGCCGGCGAAGGCTTCTTCCAGGGCAAGGACAAGAAGGGCGACTGGCGCGTCCAGTCCGACAAGTTCGACCCGCGCGTGTGGGGCTACGACTACACCGAGACGAACGCCTGGGGCTACGCCTTCACCGCCCCGCAGGACTCCCGCGGCCTCGCCAACCTCTACGGCGGCCGCAAGGGTCTGGGCGACAAGCTGGACAAGTACTTCGACACTCCGGAGACCGGCTCCGCCGAGTTCGCGGGCTCCTACGGAGGCGTCATCCACGAGATGACCGAGGCACGCGACGTCCGCATGGGCATGTACGGGCACTCCAACCAGGTCGCCCACCACGCCGCCTACATGTACGACGCGGCCGGTGAGCCGTCCAAGACGCAGGAGAAGGTCCGCGAGGTCCTCTCCCGCCTCTACACGGGCAGCGAGATCGGGCAGGGCTACCACGGCGACGAGGACAACGGCGAGCAGTCGGCCTGGTACCTCTTCTCCTCGCTCGGCTTCTATCCGCTGGTCATGGGCAGCGGCGAGTACGCGATCGGTTCGCCGCAGTTCACCAAGATGACCGTGCACCTGGACAACGGCCGCGACCTGGTCGTCAAGGCGCCCAAGAACAGCGCGAAGAACATCTACGTCCAGGGCCTGAAGGTCAACGGCAAGAAGTGGACCTCGACGGCGCTCCCCCACAAGGAGATCGCGCGCGGCGGTGTCCTGGAGTTCGACATGGGCCCCAGGCCCTCGTCGTGGGGTACGGGCAAGAACGCCCAGCCCACGTCCGTCACGCAGGACGACAAGGTGCCGTCGCCGCGCGGTGACGCCATCAAGGGCGATGGCGCGCTGTTCGACAACACCTCGGACACGGACGCCACTTCGGCCTCCGTGGAGCTGCCGGTCGGCAAGGCGACGAAGGCGGTCCAGTACACGCTGACGTCGTCATCCGACAAGGCGAAGGCGCCGCGCGGCTGGGTACTCGAAGGCTCCGCCGACGGCGAGAAGTGGTCCCAGCTGGACAAGCGCTCCGGCGAGTCCTTCGCCTGGGACAAGCAGACACGGGCGTTCACCGTGGACAAGCCGGGTGAGTACGCGCACTACCGGCTGGTGCTCGACGGTTCGGCGACGCTCGCGGAGGTCGAGCTCCTGAGCTGATCCTTCCGCTGTGACGAGGGGGCGGGCGTGCACACGCACTCCCGCCCCCGCTCGTTTCGCGTGACCGTCGCGTGACCGGTACGACAGGGCCGCTCGGAAGCATCTGAGCTGCGGGGATGCCCCGCGACGGAGATCCAGAAGGAGACCAGCGCATGAACAAGCCTCGCCGCCTCAGCCGGCTCGTGCTCAAGCTCGCAGCAGTGGCGGCCGCCATGGTGCCGGCGCTCGCCGTGGCGCCGGGCGCGTCAGCCACGCAGCAGGAAATGGCCGCGCCCCCCAATGTCCTCACCTGCACCACGGACACCGACGGCTACTGGGGTCACGCCCACTGCACCAACAACACCGGTGTCGTGACGGCCTTCCGCGTCAAGGTGGTCTGCGGGGAATGGCCGGACGCGCGCGGAGACTGGAAGACGCTGAATCCGGGCGCTTCCGACGTGTCGAGCGCCCGCTGCTTCGGCGGCACGGGGGTCGGCAGCGTGAACTGGGAAGAGGGCTGATCGCTCGACAGCACGATGTCGCCGCGCCTAAGATCCACGGCGACATCGCGTGTCGGTCACCGGCTGGGTGAGGCATGGAGGTGTCAGGAGATGCCTTCTGGAGGCATTCCTTGTCAGTCGAGCTGAACCACACGATCATCCACGCCCGGGACAACCGGGAGTCCGCCGAGTTCTTCGCGGACCTGCTTGGCCTCGAAATCACCTCGGAGTGGGGCCCGTTCATCGCGGTGGAGCTGAGCAACGAAGTCACCCTGGACTTCGCCACCGTCCCCGCGGACAGGATCACCCCGCAGCACTACGCGTTCCTGGTCTCCGAGGACGAGTTCACGGCGGCGTACGAGAAGATCAAGGCCCGCGGCATCGAGCACTGGGCCGACCCGCGGCGGCAGCAGCCGGGCGAGATCAACACCAATGACGGCGGCCGGGGGGTCTACTTCCTGGACCCCTCCGCCCACGCCATGGAGATCATCACCGTGCCGTACGGCGGCTTCCCCGCGTAGTCCCCGAGCGCGTAGTCCCCAGGAACGCAGTCCCCGGGAACGACCGAGGGCCGCACCCCCGTGCAGGGGGTGCGGCCCTCGACTACTGCGTGCCGCCTGCTTACTTGCGGATCAGGCTGCGCAGCACGAACTGCATGATGCCGCCGTTGCGGTAGTAGTCCGCCTCGCCGGGGGTGTCGATGCGGACGACCGCGTCGAACTCCACACCGGTGTCGGTGGTGACCTTGACCGTGCTGGGCGTGGTGCCGTTGTTCAGCTCCTCGACGCCGGTGAAGGAGAAGGTCTCCTCGCCGGTCAGGCCGAGGGAGTCGGCGTTCTGGCCCTCGGGGAACTGGAGCGGAAGGACGCCCATGCCGATGAGGTTCGAGCGGTGGATGCGCTCGTACGACTCGGTGATGACGGCCTTGACGCCGAGGAGCGCGGTGCCCTTGGCGGCCCAGTCGCGGGACGAGCCGGAGCCGTACTCCTTGCCGCCCAGGATGACGAGGGGGGTGCCCTGGTCGATGTAGTTGCGCGAGGCGTCGTAGATGAAGGAGACGGGGGCGTCCTCCTTCGTGAAGTCGCGGGTGAAGCCGCCCTCGGTGCCCGGCGCGAGCTGGTTGCGCAGGCGGATGTTGGCGAACGTGCCGCGGATCATGACCTCGTGGTTGCCACGGCGCGAGCCGTAGGAGTTGAAGTCACGGCGCTCGACGCCGTGCTCCGTGAGGTACTTGCCGGCCGGGGTGTCGGCCTTGATCGCACCGGCCGGGGAGATGTGGTCGGTGGTGACCGAGTCGCCCAGCTTGGCCAGGACGCGGGCGCCCGTGATGTCGGAGACCGGGCTGGTCTCCATCGTCATGCCCTCGAAGTAAGGGGGCTTGCGGACGTAGGTCGACTCCGGGTCCCACTCGAAGGTGTTGCCGGTCGGGATCGACAGGGCCTGCCACTGGGCGTCGCCCGCGAAGACGTCCTGGTAGGACTTGTTGAACATGTCCTCGCCGATGGAGTTGGCGACGACGTCGTTCACCTCGGCCTCGGAGGGCCAGATGTCCGTCAGGTAGACGGGGTTGCCGTCCTGGTCCGCGCCGAGCGCGTCCTTGGTGATGTCGACCTTCATCGAACCGGCGATGGCGTACGCGACGACCAGCGGCGGGGACGCCAGGTAGTTCATCTTGACGTCGGGGTTGATGCGGCCCTCGAAGTTCCGGTTGCCGGAGAGGACGGACGTCACGGCCAGGTCGGCGTCGTTGACCGCCTTGGAGACCTCCTCGGGCAGCGGGCCCGAGTTGCCGATGCAGGTGGTGCAGCCGTAGCCGACGAGGTTGAAGCCGACCTTGTCGAGGTAGGGGGTGAGCCCCGCCTTGTCGAAGTAGTCGGTGACGACCTTCGAGCCCGGCGCGAGGGTGGTCTTGACCCACGGCTTGCGGGTCAGGCCCTTCTCGACGGCCTTCTTCGCGACGAGCGCGGCGGCGACCATCACGTACGGGTTCGAGGTGTTGGTGCAGGAGGTGATCGCGGCGACGGTGACGGCGCCGTGGTCGATCTCGTACGTCGAGCCGTCGGGGGCCGTGACCAGGGTCGGCTTCGACGGGACGCCGTTGGTGGTGGCCGGGGCGTCGGACGCCGGGAAGGACTCCTTGCCGGCCTCCTCGTCGTCCGCGACGTAGTTGCGCACGTCCTGCGCGAACTGCTGCGAGGCGTCAGCGAGGACGATGCGGTCCTGCGGGCGCTTCGGGCCGGCGATGGAGGGGACGACCGTGGAGAGGTCGAGCTCCAGCTTCTCGGAGAAGTCGGGCTCGGCGGCCGGGTCGAGCCAGAGGCCCTGCTCCTTGGCGTACGCCTCGACGAGCGCGACCTGCTGGGCGTCACGGCCGGTCAGGCGGAGGTAGTTCAGGGTCTCGTCGTCGATCGGGAAGATCGCGGCGGTGGAGCCGAACTCCGGCGACATGTTGCCGATGGTGGCGCGGTTGGCCAGCGAGGTGGCGGCGACGCCCTCGCCGTAGAACTCGACGAACTTGCCGACGACGCCGTGCTTGCGCAGCATCTCGGTGATCGTGAGCACGAGGTCGGTGGCGGTGGTGCCCGCGGGCAGCTCACCGGTCAGCTTGAAGCCGACGACGCGCGGGATGAGCATGGAGACCGGCTGACCGAGCATCGCGGCCTCGGCCTCGATGCCGCCGACGCCCCAGCCGAGCACACCGAGGCCGTTGACCATCGTGGTGTGCGAGTCGGTGCCGACGAGCGTGTCGGGGTAGGCCTGACCGTTACGGGTCATGACCGTACGGGCCAGCTTCTCGATGTTGACCTGGTGGACGATGCCGGTGCCCGGCGGGACGACCTTGAACTCGTCGAAGGCGGTCTGGCCCCAGCGCAGGAACTGGTAGCGCTCCTTGTTGCGGCCGTACTCCAGCTCGACGTTCTGGCCGAAGGCGTCCGCCGTGCCGAACTTGTCGGCGATCACGGAGTGGTCGATGACCAGCTCGGCCGGGGCCAGCGGGTTGATCTTGTCCGCGTCACCGCCGAGCTCCTTGACGGCCTCGCGCATGGTGGCGAGGTCCACGACGCAGGGCACGCCGGTGAAGTCCTGCATGATCACGCGGGCCGGCGTGAACTGGATCTCCTGCGACGGCTGCGCCTGGGAGTCCCAGGAGCCGAGCGCACGGATGTGATCGGCGGTGATGTTCGCGCCGTCCTCGGTGCGGAGCAGGTTCTCAAGGAGGACCTTCAGGCTATAGGGCAGCCGTGCGGAGCCCTCGACCTTGTCCAGCTTGAAGATCTCGTACGACTCGTCGCCCACGCGCAGCGTGCTGCGGGCGTCGAAGCTGTTCGCCGACACGACAGTCTCCTTCAGATTTTTTCGCGCGTTCCGTACATCCTGCCGCCACGACTCCTCGTCGGTCCGCTAAGGTAAGGCTTAGTTAGGTAACCCTTACCGGGTGGCGGCTTCTGGTGCGCCTCGGCAGATATCTCGATGTCGAGATAACTCTAGTACATCACCCGACGTCGCGACGAGGCGCGGGGCCTCAGACCGGCGGGGACAAGGACCGGGCAGGCCGCATCGGCCTGCCCTGGTGCGGGCCGCTCCCCTTCGATCAGGTCGACGAGGAGGGACACGGCCGTGCGTGCCGTGCGCTCCGGGTCGAGCGTCACCGTGGTGACGGGGGGATCGGTCTCCGCGTACCCCGGATCCTCGCTCGCACAGACGAGCAGCAGATCCTCCGGGACGCGCAGGCCGTGCCGGGCCGCCGCGGCGAGGAGCTGGCGGCCGCCGGGGTCGTAGACGGCATGGACGGCGTCGATCCGTCCGAGCACCTCGTCGAAGGCGTGACCTTCATCGTCGCCCTCGTCGAAGGGGATCACCAGCGGGGGCACCGCGCGCTGTGCGCACCACTCCTCATACGTCCTGGTCACCACGCGCGCGTAGTGCTCGTCGCCGTGGCCCGACTGGAGGGCGATGCGGCGGGCGCCGGACGTGCGGAGGTGGTCGAGGACTTCGCGGGTGGTCGCCACGTGGTCGTTGTCGACCCAGTGATCGCCGGGGTGCGGGTCGCCGGGGGCGCCGTCGAAGACGAGCGGGATGCCGCGGGCGCGCAGCGCGGTGACCATCGGGTCCCCGCGCGGGCTGTCCATGATCAGCATGCCGTCGACGGCGAGGCTGTGCCACACGTCGTCCCCGGCGCGGGCGGCGGGAAGCGCGGTGAGGGCGTATCCCCGTGCGTGGGCCGCGGAGGTGGCGGCCGTGACGACACGGGAGAAGTAGGCGATCTCCGTGTAGTTCCAGGCGGTGGGGAACGTGGTGACCGCGATGCCGAGGGTCCGGGTGCGCGGGGCGGTGCGGCGGGTGCCGTAGCCGAGGGCGGTGGCGGTTTCGCGCACCCTGCGGCGGGTGGCGGCGCCCAGACGGCCTGTGCCGTTCAGGGCGTGCGAGACCGTTGCGGTCGACACCTCCGCTGCGCGGGCTATGTCGGTGAGGGTGGGCCCTGGCACGGCCGCAATCCTACGGATTCCCTGTGCCGGGGGCCATATTTCCGCGGAATCCGTCGCCGGCAGCCGCTTCTGGTTAACGGGTTACTCGGTGAGTCTTTGTGCCCGCCCACCTTCTCGATCGCCCCGCGGTACGGCGGCTCGGCCCCGCGGCACCGCAGCTAGGAGAACCCCATGACCTCTCCGCACCCCTCTTCGCCCTCCCCTCTCTCGCGGCGCGGGCTCATCGCGTCCGCCGGGGCCGCCGGGCTGCTCGCATCGGTGGGTGCGCCCGCCGGGGCCGCCGTGCCCGCCGCACGGCGCAGGTCCGCCGCGCTCGTGCTGCACAACTCCCGTGTCTTCAGCGGCGTCAGGGGCAGCGCCCCCGCGCGGGCCGTCGCCGTCGGGCGGGACGGGAAGATCCTCGCGGTCGGGAGTGATGCCTCGCTCAAGCGGTACATCGGGCGGGACACCCAGGTCGTGGACGGGCGGGGCGGCACCGTCATGAGCGGCATCCACGACGGGCACGCGCATCCCATGGACGCCGCCAACCGTTCGCTGCGGCCGTCCCTGGCCGGCGCCGAGCAGACCGTCGAGGAGTTGCAGAAGACGCTGACCGGGTTCCTCAAGGACTCCGCCGAGCAGGAGCCCGACGGATGGCTCCTGGTGGAGGACTGGAACCCGGTCGGACTTTTGCCGCGCGGCACCGCCCCGCACCACTCCATGCTCGACGCCCTGCCGACCCGCCGCCCGATCGCCCTGCGCGGCGGCGACGGGCACAATCTGTGGGCCAATCAGCGGGCCTTGGACATAGCGAAGATCACCGCGTCGACCCCGGACCCGGTCGGCGGCAAGATCGTCAAGGGCACGGACGGCAAGCCCACCGGAGTGCTCAAGGACGACGCCCAGCCGCTCGTCTCCCGGCACATCCCCGAGCCCGACGAGACCCAGCTCGCGGATGCCGCCGCCAAGACCCTCGCCGAGGCCGCCGCGTCCGGCATCACGACCTTCATGGAAGCCGTGGTGGGCCGCGACGAGCTGGAGCTGTACCGGCGCCTTGCCGAGTCGGGCCGCCTGCTCCAGCGCATCGTGCCCGCCCTGCGCATCGAGACCGACCAGACGAAGGACCCGGCGGCGGCGGTCGCGTACGCGAAGGCGCTGCGCAAGGACTTTGGTGACGTACCCGGGCTGCGCTTCGGCACCGTCAAGGTCTTCCTGGACGGAGTCATCGAGCACCCGGCGCAGACCGCGGCGCTCCTGAAGCCCTACCTCGACAAGGACGGCAAACCCACCGACCACCGCGGCGACCTGTATGTGTCGTCGGCGGACTACGGCCGGCTCACCGCCGCCTTCAACAAGGAGGGCTGGCAGATGCACGCGCACGCCATCGGCGACCGCGCGGTCCGCACCTCCCTGGACGGCTACGCGTACGCCCTGCGCACGACCGGGGCGCGCGGCCTGCGCAACACCACCGCTCACCTCCAGCTCGTCGACCCCGCCGATCTGCCCCGCTTCGCCGAGCTCGGCGTCATCCCCTGCATGCAGCTCCAGTGGGCCACCCGCAACGTCTGGACGATGGACGCCCTGCTGCCCTACATCGGCGCCGAACGCCACCGGCTGATGTACCCGGCGCGCAGCCTGGAGCGGCGCGGGGCGCGGTTGGCCGGTGGCTCGGACTGGCCGGTCGATCCGTTGCAGGTGTGGAACCAGGTGCGGACCGCCGTCGACCGGTTCGGGGCCGAGGGCGAGGGAGACCTGTACCGCGAGAAGGAAGGCCTCAGCCGCTCGTCCGCCCTGCTCATGCACACCCTGGGGACGGCGCGTCAGCTCCGTATGGACCACTTCACCGGAACCGTCGAAACGGGAAAGTCGGCCGATCTGGTGCTGCTCGACCGCGATGTGACGCGGTGTCCGGTGGCCGATATCAGCTCTGCCGAAGTGCGGCTGACGTTGACCGGAGGCACAGTGGTGCATGACGCCGACTCGACGGCCGGGCGCGCTGCCGCCGCCCGGACGACGCGCGCGGCTGCCGGACCCCGGCCCACGGCGCAGGCCGCGGTGCACGGCGGTCGGCACGCCTCGTGCGGATGCGGCTGACGCGGTGCGGACACGTGGCGTACGGAAACGACGTACGGGAACTTCCGTACCGAACAGGACGTTTCACGTATGGCCTACCCCAGCGCGTGCGTCATCTCATATCTGAGATAACCTGCGGAACATGGCAGACGATTACCTCGTACGTATCGGCAAGCTCATCCGTGACGCACGTCAGCACAGGGGCTGGACGCAGTCGCAGCTCGCCGAGGCGCTCAACACAAGTCAGAGCGCCGTGAACCGCATCGAGCGCGGTAACCAGAACATCAGCCTTGAGATGATCGCCCGTATCGGCGAAGCCCTGGACAGCGAGATCGTCTCCCTCGGCTACGCCGGTCCGATGCATCTGCGCGTCGTCGGCGGGCGCCGCCTCTCCGGCTCCATCGACGTCAAGACGAGCAAGAACGCCTGCGTGGCGCTGCTCTGTGCCTCCCTGCTCAACAAGGGACGCACGGTGCTGCGCCGCGTGGCGCGCATCGAGGAGGTCTACCGCCTCCTCGAAGTGCTCAACTCGATCGGTGTCCGCACCCGTTGGATCAACGACGGGGTCGACCTGGAGATCGTGCCGCCCGCCAGGCTCGACATGGAGGCGATCGACGCGGAGGCCGCGATCCGGACCCGCTCGATCATCATGTTCCTCGGTCCGCTGCTTCACCGCATGGACCGCTTCAACCTGCCGTACGCGGGCGGCTGCGACCTCGGCACCCGCACGATCGAGCCGCACATGATCGCGCTGCGCCGCTTCGGTCTCGACATCGCCGCGACCGAGGGGCTCTACCACGCCGAGGTCGCGCGCGACGTCGTGCCCGACCGCCCGATCGTCCTGACCGAGCGCGGCGACACCGTCACCGAGAACGCCCTGCTCGCCGCGGCGCGCAGCGACTGCACGACCGTCATCCGCAACGCCTCGTCGAACTACATGGTCCAGGACCTGTGCTTCTTCCTGGAGGCGCTGGGCGTGAAGGTCGAGGGCATCGGCACGACCACCCTCACCGTGCACGGCGTGCCGACCATCGACGTCGACGTCGACTACTCCCCCTCCGAGGACCCGGTCGAGGCGATGAGCCTGCTCGCCGCCGCGGTCGTCACGGAGTCCGAACTGACGGTGAACCGCGTCCCGATCGAGTTCCTGGAGATCGAGCTCGCGGTCCTGGAGGAGATGGGGCTCGACCACGACCGCACGGCGGAGTACTTCGCCGACAACGGCCGTACGCGCCTGATCGACCTCACGGTGCGGCCCTCCAAACTGGAGGCGCCGATCGACAAGATCCACCCGATGCCGTTCCCCGGCCTGAACATCGACAACGTCCCCTTCTTCGCGGCCATCGCGGCGGCGGCGCAGGGCAAGACGCTGATCCACGACTGGGTCTACGACAACCGTGCGATCTACCTCACGGACCTCAACCGCCTCGGCGGGCGCCTCCAACTCCTGGACCCGCACCGGGTCCTGGTCGAGGGCCCGACCCGCTGGCGCGCCGCGGAGATGATGTGCCCGCCCGCGCTGCGGCCCGCCGTGGTCGTGCTCCTCGCGATGATGGCCGCCGAGGGCACGTCCGTCCTGCGCAATGTGTACGTGATCAACCGCGGCTACGAGGAGCTGGCCGAGCGGCTCAACTCCGTGGGCGCGCAGATCGAGACGTTCCGGGACATCTGACCCCCGGTCCTCTCGCTACGACTGGGCAACGATCGCCGGTCGTCACTGGAGGCGCGTGAGGGCGCGGTGCTGGGGTGGGTGCATGACAGATCGCACCCTCGTCCCCGGCATGCGCGCCCTCGCCCCCGGCACACGGACCCTCGTCGTGCTCGGCGTCTCGCTGGCCCTGTTCGCGGCGGGGTGCGGCGAGCAGGGCTCCGACGGCAAGGGCTCGCGGGGCTCCGGGGGCGGCGGCAACCCCGTGTCGACCCCGACCGCTTCTCGTCCGGTGCCTTCCGACGGCAAGGGTTCCAAGGACCCGGACGACATCAACGGCGACGGGCACCGCGATCTGCTCGTCCCGCTGCCCTCCCGCGACGAGAACGCGGAGGGGCGGACCGCCGTCGTCTTCGGCTCGGCCAAGGGGCTCGATCCGTCGACGCACGCGGTGTACGACTACCTGCCCGGCACCGTCACCACCGCCGATCTGGACGGAGACGGCTATCCCGACTTCGTGTCCACCGACAGGCCCGCGGACCGCGAGTTCCTGACCGTCGGCTGGGGCGGCCCGGGCGGGCCGCGGGCCGGGGCGGAGGCGACCCGGATCCAGGCGCCGGACGGCGGCTTCCACAGTGGTCTGTCGAAGCCGGTGCGGGGCGACTTCGACGGGGACGGCCACCACGACGTCGCGGCGCTCCGGCAGAACGGGTCCGTGACCCTGCTGTACGGCCCCTTCACCCGCTCCGGCGCCCCGGCCCGCACCGATACCCGGCCCGGCGGGGGCAGTTGGCTGGCCGCGGACGACATCGTCCCGTCGGGCAAGCCGCGCGCGACCGGCCTCCTCGTCCACGAGGGAGACGACGGCGGACAGACGGCCGGGGTCCTGTACCCGGCGCACACCGGAAGCGGCCTCTCCCGCACCTCCGTCGCACTGCGCGAGGGCAACGCGGTGGCATTCGGCGACTACGACGGCGACGGGGCCCGCGACCTGGCCATCGGCGACAACGGAAGCCGCAACAACGAGCCGGACACGGAAGAGGAGCCGGAGACGGTCTTCTCCCTCGCGATCTACCCCGGCAAGGGCGGCGACCCGGTCACGCACAAGATCCCCGAGAGTCGCGACAACTCCTACTACGGACCCGGCGACTACACGTCGGCCGACCCGGACGGCGACGGCAGGGACGCCCTCGTCGTCGCCACGGACAACGGGGCGCTGCTGATCGACGGCGGGAAGAAGCGCACCGTCGTGCTCCGGGAGGGTCCTTCCCGCCTTGACGGCAAGAAGATCCGGGCGCGGTCGCGGGACGCGCGCCCGTACGCCGCCGCCGACTTCGACGCCGACGGCAAGGAGGAGCTGATCCTGAACTGGGGCGCGAGCACGCTCTTCATGTACGGCGAGAAGGCCACGCACTGGTGGCTCACCGACGGCACGTCGTCGCGGGACAAGAGCGCGTTCGCCACGACGTCGTTCCCGGGCCGTGGCTGAGGGTCAGTCGAGGACCGCCACCCCGTCCAGTTCCACGAGGCACTCCTCGTCCCAGAGGCGGACGGCGCCGATCACCGCCATCGCTGGATAGTCGCGGCCCGCCAACCGCCGCCAGATACCGCCCAGTTGCGGGGCCTGCTCGCGGTAGTCGGCGACGTCCGTGGCGTAGACCGTGACGCGGGCGAGGTCGGCCGGGGTGCCGCCCGCGTGGCGCAGGGCGGTGAGGAGATTGGTCAGGGCCAGTTCGAACTGCTCGGCCAGGGTCGCGCCGGTGACCTTGCCGTCGGTGTCCAGCGCCGTCTGGCCCGCGAGGAACACGAGACGGCCGCCGGTCGCGGTGACGGCGTGCGAGAAGCCGGTGGCCGGGGAGAGCTCGGAGGGGTTGACGCGTTCGAGGCTCATGCGGAGGGCTCCTCGGCAGGGGTGACGGGCTGGGGGGCTGCGGCGTTCGCCGCGTACAACTCCTTGGCGATGATGGTGCGCTGGACCTCGCTCGCACCCTCGTAGATGCGCGGCGCCCGCACCTCGCGGTAGAGGTGTTCGAGGAGGTGCCCGCGCTGAAGGGCGCGCGCGCCGTGGAGCTGGACCGCGGCGTCCACGACGTACTGCGCCGTCTCCGTGGCCATCAGCTTGGCCATGGCGGCGCGGCGGGCGATGTCCGGTTCGCCGCGGTCGTAGGCCGCCGCCGCCGCGTGCACCAGCAGGCGGGCCGCCTCGGTGCGGGTGGCCATCTCCGCGACCTGGTGCGCGACCGCCTGGAGATCCTTCAACTTGGCGCCGAACGCGTCCCGTCGAGCGGTGTGCGCGAGCGTCGCGTCGAGCGCCGCGCCCGCCATGCCGACCGCGAACGCGCCGACGCTGGGGCGGAAGCGGTTGAGGGTGGTCATGGCGACGCGGAAGCCGCGGTCGGGTTCGCCGAGCACGTCGTCGCCCGTGACGGTCACGCCGTCGAAGGCGAGCGCCCCGATCGGGTGCGGGGAGAGCATGTCCAGGGGGGTGCCCGTGAGGCCCGCGCGGTCGGCGGGCACGAGGAACGCGGTGACGCCGCGGGCGCCCGCGCCGGGGGTCGTACGGGCGAAGACGGTGTAGAAGTCGGCTTCGGGGGCGTTCGAGATCCAGCACTTCTCGCCGGTGAGCCGCCAGGAGGAGGCGCCGTCCGGCGCCGCACGCAGGGCCAGGGCCGCGGCGTCCGAGCCGGCGCCGGGCTCGGAGAGCGCGAAGGCGGCGACGGCGCGCCCCGCGCGGGCGGGGGCCAGCCACTGCTCGCGCTGCCCGGCCGAGCCGTACGCGGCCACGGGATGCGCCCCGAGCCCCTGGAGGGCCAGCGCGGTCTCGGCCTCCGTACAGGCGTAGGCGAGGGACTCGCGCAGGAGGCAGAGCCCCAGGGCGCCCGAGGCGGCGTGCGGGGCCCGTGCGGCGGAGGCGGCGCCCGGCCCCTCCCCCGCGAACAGGTGGTCGAGCAGGCTCAGTTCCCCCAGTGCCTCCACGAGGGGGCGGTTCACGCGGCCCGGCTCGCCCTTCTCCGCCAGCGGGCGCAGCCGCTCGTCGGCGAGCGTGCGTAGCTCCGCACACCAGGCGGTTTGTTCTGGATTGAGCGAGAATGCCGTCATGCCGGGCCCCTCCTCTATCGCGCACCGTTGACTGTCGTCACCATCACGATACGCTCGTTGTGCGAGCTCACCACAAGCCCGAACGGCAAGGGGGCGACCCGCTGTGGACGCCAAGAGTGCACTGCGACTCCATCCATCGGCTCACGTCGACACCTTCGCCCGGGAGCATCTCCCGCCGCCGGAGCAGTGGCCCGCGTTCGTCCACGACCGGCCCGAGCTGCATTACCCGGACCGCCTCAACTGCGGCGTCGAGCTCCTGGACCGGACGGTGGAGCGGCACGGCGCCGACCGCCCCGCGTTCCGTACGGGCTCCGGTGACGTGTGGACGTACGGCGAGCTGCGCCAGCACGTGAACCGGATCGCGCACGTCCTGACCGGCGAACTCGGCGTACGGCCCGGCGAGCGCGTCCTGCTGCGCGGCTCGACCACCCCCTGGCTCGCGGCCTGCTGGCTCGCGGTGATGAAGACGGGCGCGGTCGCCGTCACCGTCCTGGCCCAGCAGCGCTCGCACGAGCTGACCACGATGTGCGAGATAGCCGAGGTCGGCCACGCCCTGTGCGACGCCCGCGCCGTGGACGACCTGATCAAGGCCGGGATCCCCGGGCTGAGCGTCACGACGTTCGGCGGCGGCACGGACGATGACCTCCTGGCGCGCGCCGCCCGGCAGCCCGATGTCTACGAACCCGTCGACACCGCCGCCGACGACGTGGCCCTGATCGCCTTCACGTCCGGCACCACCGGGCGCCCCAAGGGCTGCATGCATTTCCACCGCGATGTGCTCGCCATCGCCGACACCTTCGCCCGCCACGTCCTGAAGCCGGTGCCCGACGACGTGTTCGCGGGGAGCCCGCCGCTCGGTTTCACCTTCGGGCTCGGCGGACTCGTCATCTTCCCGCTGCGCTTCGGCGGCTCGTCGCTCCTGCTCGAACAGGCCGCCCCCAAGCAGCTGCTGCCCGCGATCGCCGAGCACGGCGTGAGCGTGCTCTTCACCGCGCCGACCGCCTACCGCACGATGCTCGACGATCTGCGGGGACCGGAGCCCTGCGACGTATCGACGCTGCGGCGGTGCGTCTCCGCGGGCGAGAACCTGCCCGCCGCGACCTGGCAGGCGTGGCACGAGCGCACCGGCCTGCGCATCATCAACGGCATCGGCGCCACCGAACTCCTGCACATCTTCATCTCCGCCGCCGACGAGGCGATACGGCCCGGCACCACGGGGCGGCCCGTTCCGGGCTGGCACGCGCGCGTGGTCGACGCGTCGGGGGCGCCGGTGCCGGACGGGGAGCCGGGGCTGCTCGCGGTGCGCGGGCCTGTCGGCTGCCGGTATCTGGGCGACGAGCGCCAGCTCCAGTACGTGCGCCACGGCTGGAACGTCACCGGCGACACGTACGTCCGGGACGCCGACGGCTACTTCACGTACGTGGCCCGCGCGGACGACATGATCATCTCGGCCGGGTACAACATCGCGGGCCCGGAGGTCGAGGACGCGCTCCTGCGCCACCCGGATGTCCTGGAGACGGCCGTCGTCGGGCTCCCCGACGAGCTGCGCGGGCAGCAGGTCGTCGCCTATGTCGTGCAGCGCCCGGGCACGGAACGCGACCCCGACCGGCTGCGAGAGTTCGTGAAGGGCGAGCTGGTGCCGTACAAGTGCCCGCGCGAGATCGTCTATCTGGACGCGCTGCCGCGCACCGCCACGGGCAAACTGCAACGGTTCCGGCTGCGGGAGCCCGGGCCCGTAGAGTGATCACGTGTCCGAGCAGCACACTCCACGGTCCCTGATCGTCACCTTCTACGGCGCCTACGGGCGCGCGGCCCCCGGCCCGGTGCCGGTCGCCGATCTCGTCAGGCTCCTCGCCCCGGTCGGCGTGGACGCCCCGTCCGTGCGCTCGTCCGTGTCGCGGCTCAAGCGGCGCGGGCTTCTCGTGCCCGCGCGGACGGCGGCGGGCGCGGCGGGGTACGCCCTGTCGCCGGACGCGCGCCAGCTCCTGGAGGACGGCGACCGGCGCATCTACGCGGCTCCCCCGGCCGCGCGGCAGGGCGGCGGCTGGGTGCTCGCCGTCTTCTCCGTACCGGAGTCGGAACGCCAGAAGCGGCACGTCCTGCGCTCACGCCTGGCCGGGCTCGGTTTCGGGACGGCCGCTCCGGGCGTGTGGATCGCCCCGGCGCATCTCTACGAAGAGACCCGGCACACCCTGGAGCGCCTTCAACTCGCCTCGTACGTCGATCTGTTCCGCGGCGAGCATCTGGGCTTCGCGGCGACGGCGGACGCGGTGGCCCGCTGGTGGGACCTGTCCTCGATCGCCAAGGAGCACGAGGCGTTCCTCGACCGGCACGAGCCGGTGCTGCGGTCCTGGCAGGGGCGGCCGGACACTCCCGCGCAGGAGGCGTACCGCGACTATCTCCTCGCCCTGGACTCCTGGCGCCGGCTGCCGTACGCCGATCCGGGCCTGCCGGGGGAACTCCTGCCCGATGGATGGCCCGGCGACCGGTCGGCCGAGGTGTTCACGGCGCTCGACGGACGGCTGCGGGACGCGGGGGCACAGTTCGTCAACTCCCCAGAGTGAGGCGGGGCTTGGGCGCGTCCGTACGGCCGGTCTGCGGGCGGCGGCTGCCCGCCCCGTACTGCACCGGCCAGGCGACTCCCGGGCCCGCGTAGTCCTGCTCGGCCGCCGCGTGCAGCGTCCAGTGCGGGTCGTAGAGGTGCGGGCGCGCGAGGGCGCACAGGTCGGTGCGGCCCGCCAGGATCAGTGAGTTGACGTCGTCCCAGGAGGAGATGGCGCCGACCGTGAGGACGGGGACGCCGGTTTCGTTGCGGATGCGGTCGGCGAACGGGGTCTGGTAGGAGCGGCCGTACTCAGGACGCTCGTCGGAGACGACCTGGCCCGTCGAGACGTCGATCGCGTCGGCTCCGCGGGCGGCGAAGGCCCGGGCGATCGCGACGGCGTCCTCCGCGGTGGTGCCGCCCTCGGCCCAGTCGGTGGCCGAGATGCGGACGGTCATGGGTTTGCCGCCGGGCCACACGGCCCGTATCGCGTCGAAGACTTCCAGGGGGAAGCGCAGCCGGTTCTCCAGCGGGCCGCCGTACTCGTCGGTCCTGTGGTTGGTCAGCGGCGAGAGGAACCCGGAGAGCAGATAGCCGTGCGCGCAGTGCAGTTCCAGGAGGTCGAACCCGCTGCGCACGGCCCGCCGGGCCGCGTCGGTGAACTGCTCGCGGATCTCGGCGAGCCCGGCCCGGTCCAGCTCGTGGGGCCGCTGGCTGTTCGCCTTGTACGGGAGGGGCGAGGGGGCGACCAGCGGCCAGTTGCCCTCGTCGAGGGGTTCGTCGATGCCCTCCCACATCAGTTTCGTCGAGCCCTTGCGGCCCGAGTGCCCGAGCTGGACGCCGATCGCGGTGCCGGGTGCCTGCGTGTGCGCGAAGTCCGTGATGCGGCGCCAGGCGTCGGCCTGCTCGTCGGTGTAGAGCCCGGCGCAGCCCGGCGTGATGCGGCCGCGCTCGCTGACGCACACCATTTCCGTCATGACCAGGCCGGCGCCGCCGAGTGCCCGCGCGCCCAGGTGGACGAGGTGGAAGTCGCCGGGGACGCCGTCCGGCGCGGAGTACATGTCCATGGGCGACACGACCACGCGGTTGCGCAGGGTCAGGTCGCCCAGCCTGAAGGGCGTGAACATCGGCGGCGTACCGGCCGGGCAGCCGAAGTCCCGCTCGACGGACTCGGTGAAGCGGGCGTCGCGCAGGCGCAGGTTGTCGTGCGTGACGCGGCGGCTGCGGGTGAGGAGGTTGAAGGCGAACTGGCGCGGCGGCTGGCCGAGATAGTCGGGCAGCCGCTCGAACCACTCCAGGCTGGCGCGGGCCGCGCGCTGGGTGGACTGGACGACGGGGCGGCGCTCCGTCTCGTACGCGGCGAGGGCCTCGGGGATGCCGGGCTGCTCCTGGAGGCAGGCGGCGAGCGCGAGGGCGTCCTCGACGGCGAGCTTGGTGCCGGAGCCGATGGAGAAGTGCGCGGTGTGGGCGGCGTCGCCGAGCAGCACGGTGTTGCCGTGCGACCAGCGTGCGTTGACGACCGTGCGGAAGTTGATCCAGGAGGACTTGTTGCCGCGCAGACTCCGGCCGCCGAGCGCGTCGGCGAAGAACTTCGCGCAGCGTTCGGTCGACTCCTCCTCGTCGAGCTCCGCGAACCCGGCCGCCTCCCAGACCTCTTCGCGCATCTCGACGATGACCGTGGACTCGCCGGTCCCGGCCGTGGAGAAGGGGTAGCCGTGCAGCTGCATCACGCCGTGCTCGGTCTCGGCGATCTCGAAGCGGAAGGCGTCGAAGGCGAAGTCGGCGGCGAGCCAGATGTAGCGGCAGCGGTGCGTCCGGACGCTCGGCCCGAAGGCTTCGGCCTGCGCCTCGCGCGTGAGGCTGTGCACGCCGTCCGCCGCGATCACCAGGTCGTACGCGGCGGAGAGCTCGGCGGCGGGCGGCGCCTCGGCGCGAAAGCGCAGGTCGACGCCCAGTTCCCGGCACCGCTCGTGCAGGATGCCGAGGAGCCTGCGCCGACCGAGGGCCGCGAAGCCGTGCCCGCCGGAGGTGTGGCGGCTCCCCCGGTGCACGATGTCGATGTCGTCCCAGCGCACGAACTCCGCCTGGAGCGCGGCATAGACGACGGGGTCGGCGTGCTCGATGCCGCCGAGCGTCTCGTCCGAGAGGACGACCCCGAAGCCGAAGGTGTCGTCCGGGGCGTTGCGCTCCCAGACGGTGATCTCGCGCTCCGGGTCGAGCCGCTTGAGGAGGGCCGCGGCGTAGAGCCCGCCGGGGCCGCCGCCGATGACGGCGATGCGGTGCGCCGTTCCGTGCCCGGTGGCTGCCATGGTCAGCGCCCCTGCCACTTGGGCGGGCGCTTGTCCGTGAACGCCGCGTGGAATTCCTTGTAGTCCTCGCCGGTCATCAGCAGGGCCTGCGTCGCCGCGTCCAGCTCCACGGCTGCGGCGAGCGGCATGTCGAGTTCGGAGGTCAGCAGCGCCTTGGTCTGCGCGTACGCCAGGGCGGGGCCGTCGGCGAGGCGGCGTGCGAGGGACTGTGCGGCCCCGGCGGCCTTGCCCTCGTCCGTCAGCTCGCTGATCAGGCCGATCCGCTCGGCCTCGGGGGCGCGCACGGGGTCGCCCAGCATCAGGATGCGGGTGGCGTGGCCGAGGCCGACGACGCGGGGCAGGAGATAGGCGGCGCCCATGTCGCCGCCCGAGAGGCCGACCCGCGTGAAGAGGAAGGAGAACCGCGCCGAGGGGTCCGCCACCCGGAAGTCCGCGGCGAGGGCGAGCACGGCTCCGGCGCCGGCGGCCACCCCGTGCACCGCGGCGATGACCGGGAAGGGGCACTCCCGGATGGCCCGTACGACCTGTCCCGTCATGCGGTTGAAGTCGAGCAGCTGCGCGGTGTCCATGCCGAGGGTCGCGCCGATGATCTCGTCGACGTCACCGCCCGAGCAGAAGCCGCGGCCCTCTCCGCCGAGCACCAGGGCGCGCACGGAATTGTCGCGGGACAGCTCGGCCAGGAGATCGCGCAGGTCGGCGTAGGCGCCGAAGGTGAGTGCGTTCAGCTTGTCGGGGCGGTCGAGGGTGACCGTGGCGACCCCCTCCGCCACCTGAAGGCGGATGTGCTGCCAGTCGGGGGTGCGGGGGGCGGAGCCGGTGAAGGGACTCATGACGACGTGCGGCCTCCTCGGTAGGGGCGGCGGCGGTCTGCGTACCGAAGTTGTCTCTGCTCTTCGAATTTATCACCCGTCCGTGACTGTCGTCACGAGTACGCGATAAACCCCGTGGGTAGAGAGTCCTGAGCAGAACCAAAATCCTGATATGCACGTCTTGTCACCCACACCGCCCAAGGGTCGGACGTCCCGGACATGCCCGACCGTCGACCCTGTCGACATAGCGCTTAAGATTCGTACGGTTGAAAGCAGGATCTCCTGCTGCCCTGAACGGACCCGCCTTGCACGAACCTCCCGCTCCCGCCTCGTGGCGCATCGCGCTGCCGCACACCGCTGCGGCCGTACCGATCGCCCGTGCGCTGGTGCGCACCGCGCTCACGGAGATCGAGTCGCCCGCCGACAGCGATACCGCCGAGCTGCTCACGGCCGAGCTGGTGGCGAACGCGGTGGAGCACACCTCCGGGCTGGACCCGATAGAGCTCGTCATAGAGCTCTTGCCGACCGGCTGCCAGGTGGAGGTCCACGACTCGAACCCGCAGCCGCCCGGCGATCTCAGCGCCCCCGGGCCGATGGGCGAGCCGGACCCCTGGCAGGAGCACGGGCGCGGCCTGCTCCTGATCCGCACCCTCAGCTCGTCCTGCGGTCACCGCCCGACCGACTCCGGCAAGGCGGTCTGGTTCACGCTCCCCGCCGCGTAGCCGCTTCGGCTTCGGCTTCGGCCTTGCCGAGCCGTGAGTGACGACGCCCGTACAGCGCGTACACCAGGGCGCCCACGACGAGGAACACGGCGAACTGCACCCACGTCGTCCAGCCCGTGCCCCAGATCAGATAGAGGCAGAAGCCCACGCCCAGGATCGGGCTCACGGGATACAGCGGCACCCGGAAGGTGCGCTTCAGCTCCGGCGCCGAGCGGCGCAGCGCGAGCACCGCGACATTCACCACGACCATGATCGCCAGCGTGCCGATCGTCGTCAGGTTGACCACCGCGTCGAGCGACGAGAAGGCGGCGGGGACGGCGAAGACCGCCGCGACGATCCAGGTGTTGGCGACCGGCGTCGAGGTCTTCGGCGAGACGCGCTCGAAGACGCGCGGGATGAGCCCGTCGCGGGACATCGACATCAGGATGCGGGTCTGCCCGTACATCACGGCGAGCACCACGGACGCGATGGCCACGACCGCGCCGAAGGCGATGACGCCGCCGCCGACCGCCGAGTCGGTGACCTCGTTGACGACCAGCGAGAGCGCGGCGGGCTTGTCGGCGACCGCGTCCGCGCCGAGTGCGCCGATCGCCCCGAGTGCGACGGCGACGTACAGCAGGGTGACGACGCCGATGCAGACCAGGATGGCGATCGGGATGTTGCGCCGGGGGTTCTTGACCTCTTCGCCCGCCGTGGTGATCGCGTCGAAGCCGATGAAGGAGAAGAACGCGAGCGAGGCTCCCGCGGTGATGCCGGAGGCACCGGCGCCCGCGAAGGGCGTGAGGTTGCCGGCCTTGAACGCGGTGAACGCGATCGCGAGGAAGAGCAACAGGATCCCGATCTTGAGCACGGCCATGGCCGCCGTCGCCCGCGCGCTCTCCCGGATGCCGCGCACGAGCAGCACCGCGGCGAGCAGGATCACGATCACGGCGGGCAGGTTCACGACGCCGCCCTCGCCGGGCCCGGCGGAGAGCGCGTCGGGCAGCTGCCAGCCGGTGAGGCTGTCGAGCAGCTCGTTCAGGTACTGGCTCCAGCCGACCGCCACGGCGGAGACGGAGACGCCGTACTCCAGGAGCAGGCACCACCCGACGAGGAACGCGGTGCGCTCGCCGAGGGAGGCGTATGCGAAGGAGTACGAGCTGCCGGAGACCGGGATCGCACCGCCCAGCTCGGCGAACGAGAAGGCGGTGAAGATGCAGGTCACGGCGGCCAGGAAGTACGAGACGGCGACCGCGGGGCCCGCCTCGGCGACGCTGTCGGAGAGGCCGACGAAGATGCCGGTGCCGACGATCGCGCCGACGCCGAAGCACACCAGCTGGAACAGGCCCATGGTGCGTTTGAGGCCGTGGCCTTCGAGGTCGGCGCCCGATTCGGCGACGAGGAGTTCGGGGGACTTGATGCGGAGTCCTGCCGGACCGGTCGGGCGCATGCGGTGGTTCTCATTTCGGTGGTGCGGGGAGCGGCTGGGGTGTGCCGCAAAAAAGCGGGGCCGGGGGAAGGTGTTCCCCCGGCCCCACCAGTGTGTGCGTCGGTCAGGCGAGTGTCGCGACGAGGATCGCCTTGATCGTGTGCAGGCGGTTCTCCGCCTCGTCGAAGACGACGGAGTGCGCCGACTCGAAGACCTCGTCGGTGACCTCGAGAGAGCTTAGACCGTACTGGGCGTGGATCTCGCGGCTGACCTGCGTGCCCAGGTCGTGGAAGGCCGGGAGGCAGTGCAGGAACTTCACGTCGGCGTTGCCCGTGGCGCGCAGGACGTCCATGGTCACGGCGTACGGCGCGAGGGCCTCGATGCGCTCGGCCCAGATCTCCTTGGGCTCGCCCATGGAGACCCAGACGTCGGTCACCACGAAGTCGGCGCCCGCGACGCCCCCGGCGATGTCCTCGCTGAGCGTGATCCGGGCCCCGCTGCTCTCGGCGAGCTCGCGCGCCTTGGCGACGATCTCCTCGGCGGGCCAGTAGGCCTTCGGCGCCACGATGCGGACGTCCATGCCGAGCAGCGCGGCGGTGATCAGGTACGAGTTGCCCATGTTGAAGCGGGCGTCACCGAGATAGGCGAAGGCGATGTCGGTGAGGGGCTTGGAGCTGTGCTCGGTCATCGTGAGGACGTCGGCGAGCATCTGGGTGGGGTGCCAGTCGTCGGTCAGGCCGTTGTAGACGGGCACGCCCGCGTAGGCGCCGAGCTCCTCGACGGTCGACTGTGCGTCGCCGCGGAACTGGATGGCGTCGAACATCCGGCCGAGGACCCGGGCGGTGTCCTTCGCGGACTCCTTGCTGCCGATGTGGGACCCGGCCGGGTCTATGTACGTCGTGGACGCGCCCTGGTCGGCGGCCGCCACCTCGAAGGAGCAGCGCGTCCGCGTGGAGGACTTCTCGAAGATCAGCGCGATGTTCTTCCCGCGCAGGGCCTGCGCCTCCGTCCCCGCCTTCTTGGCCGCCTTCAGCTCGGCGGCAAGATCGATCAGGCCGCGGAACTCCTCGGCGGTGAAGTCCAGCTCCTTGAGGAAGTGGCGGCCGGTGAGGTCGATGGCCATGATGGCGCTCCAGGGGTACGCGTACGGGATACTGGAAGTCTATACGACGCTCCACATTTCTATACAGGCCCCATTCTCCCGCAGATCCAGCCGCCCCGCACCGGCCGGGCGGCGCACGGGCTCAGTCGACGGGATCGCGCTGCACCGGACAGCTCATGCACCGCGGACCACCCCGGCCGCGCCCCAGCTCGCTCCCCAGGATCTCGATCACCTCGATGCCCTCCTTGCGCAGATACGTGTTCGTCGTCGAGTTCCTTTCGTACGCGACGACCACGCCCGGCTCGACCGCGAGGACGTTGCAGCCGTCGTCCCACTGCTCGCGCGCGGCGGCGTGCACGTCCTGGGTGGCCGTGAGGACCCGGATCCCGCTCAGGCCCAGCGCCGCCGCTATCGCCCGGTGCATGTGCTCGGGCGGATGGTCGGTGACCTTCAGCTCACGGCCGTCGACACCCGGCTCGATGGTGTACGAGCGGAGCATGCCAAGGCCCGCGTACTGCGTGAAGGTGTCGGAGTCGACCATCGTCATCACCGTGTCGAGGTGCATGAACGCGCGCCTCTTCGGCATGTCCAGGGCCACGATCGTCTGCGCCGAGCCCGCGGCGAAGAGCTTGTGCGCGAGCATCTCGACGGCCTGCGGGGTGGTGCGCTCGCTCATGCCGATCAGGACCGCTCCCCGGCCGATCACCAGGACGTCGCCGCCCTCGATGGTGGAGGGGTAGTCCGACTGCCCCCGGGACCAGACGTGGAAGTCCTCGGCCCGGAAGAGCGGGTGGTGGCGGTAGATCGCCTCGAAGTGCACGGTCTCGCGCTGCCGGGCGGGCCAGCGCATGGCGTTGATGGAGACGCCGTCGTAGATCCAGGCCGAGGTGTCGCGCGTGAAGAGGTGGTTGGGCAGCGGGCCGAGCAGGAAGTCGTCCAGGTCCATGCAGTGGAAGCGCACGGACGTCGGCTCCGGGTGGCGCTCCAGGAACTCCCGCTTCGTCATCCCGCCTATCAGCGCCTCGGCGAGCTCGGCGGAGGGCAATGTCTCGAACGCGGCCCGCAGATGGTCCGTGGCGAGCGGCCCGTACTCCTTCTCGTCGAAGACCCGGTCGAGGACGAGGAGGCGTGCGCCCGGCACGTCCAGGGTCTCGGTCAGCAGATCGCCGAAGAGATGGACGGCCACCCCGCGGTCGCGCAGCACGTCGGCGAATCCGTCGTGTTCCTGGCGGGCCCTGCGGACCCACAGGACGTCGTCGAAGAGCAACGCGTCCTTGTTGGACGGGGTGAGCCGTTTGAGCTCCAGGTCAGGGCGGTGCAGGATCACGCGGCGCAGCCGCCCGGCCTCGGAGTCGACATGGAATCCCATGGAGTCCATCTTTCCCCGGCCGGACGGCAGTTGCCCCCTGTTGGCTAAAGCCGCGGGTCCACCGGCTCCGACTCCAGCGCGAGGACCGCGAACACCGCCTCGTGCACCCGCCAGAGCGGCTCGCCCGCCGCGAGGCGGTCGAGGGCTTCGAGCCCGAGCGCGTACTCACGGATCGCGAGCGAGCGCTTGTGGCCGAGGAAGCGGCCGCGCAGCTTGTCGAGGTGGTCGGGGCGGGTGTACTCCGGGCCGTAGATGATCCGGAGGTACTCGCGTCCGCGGCACTTGATACCGGGCTGCACGATCCGGCCCTTCCCGTCGCGGACCAGCGCCCCGACCGGCTTGACGACCATGCCTTCGCCGCCGCGGCTGGTCATCTCCAGCCACCAGTCGATGCCTGCCTGGACGGACGCCTCGTCGCCGGTCTCCACATAGAGCCGCCGGGTGGTCTGAAGCAGGCCGGTGCCGTCGTGCTCCACCATGCGGTCGATCAGGCCCAGCTGTTCGTCGTGCGGGAGCGCGGCGAGGCTGCGGCCCTGAACGGCCAGGATCTGGAACGGCGCGAGACGCACGCCCTCCAGGCCCTCGGTCGGCCAGCAGTAACGGCGGTATGCCTCCGTGAACGCGGCTGCGTCCACGGCCCGTTCGCGCTGCTTGGCCAGCAGCTCTGCGGTGTCGACGCCGCGCGCCGTCGCCGCCTCCAGGGCGGCTATCGCGCCGGGGAAGACGGCTCCGGACGCGGCGCCCACGGCCGCGTACTGCGTGCGGAGCAAGCCGGACGCCTTGAGCGACCAGGGCATCAACTCCGCGTCGAGCAGCAGCCAGTCGGTGTCGAGCTCCTGCCACAGGCCCGCTTCGGTGACGGCCGTGCGCACGCGGCCGAGTATCTCCTCGGTCATCTCCGTGTCGTCGAAGAAGGGGCGGCCCGTGCGGGTGCAGAGCGAACCGGTCGGTCCGTCCACGCCGAAGCGCTCGCGGGCCACGTCCGCGTCACGGCACACCAGGGCCACGGCGCGCGAGCCCATGTGCTTCTCCTCGCACACGACCCGCGTCACGCCGTCCTGCGCATACGACGCGAAGGCCTCGGCCGGGTGCTCGAGGAAGCCCTCGCGCTGCGACGTCGCGGTCGGGGCCATCGTCGGCGGTAGGTAGGGAAGGAGCCGCGGGTCGACGGCGAACCGGCTCATGATCTCCAGGGCCGCCGCCGCGTTCTCCTCGCGCACGGCGACGCGTCCCGCCTGACCGGTCTCCACGGCGCGGCGGCCGTGCACGTCGTTCAGGTCCAGCGGCCGTCCGTCGTGGCCGCCGGGGGCCTCGGTGCTCAGCGGCTTCGCCGGTTCGTACCAGACCTGCTCCGCCGGTACGTCGACGAGCTCGCGCTCCGGCCAGCGCAGCGCGGTGAGCCTGCCGCCGAACACGGCGCCGGTGTCCAGGCAGATGGTGTTGTTGAGCCAGGTCGCGGTCGGCACGGGGGTGTGGCCGTAGACCACGGCGGCGCTGCCGCGGTAGTCCTCCGCCCACGGGTAGCGCACGGGCAGGCCGAACTCGTCGGTCTCGCCGGTCGTGTCTCCGTAGAGCGCGTGCGAGCGCACCCGGCCCGACGTACGCCCGTGGTACTTCTCGGGCAGACCCGCGTGGCAGACGACGAGCTTGCCGCCGTCGAGGACGTAGTGCGAAACGAGGCCGTCGACGAACTCCCGCACGCTCGCGCGGAACTCCTCGCTCTCAGCGTCCAGCTGCTCGATGGTCTCGGCGAGCCCGTGGGTGTGCTGGACCTTGCGGCCCTTGAGGTAACGCCCGAGCTTGTTCTCGTGGTTGCCCGGTACGCAGATCGCGGTGCCGTCGCCGACCATCGACATCACGCGGCGCAGCACGCCCGGCGAGTCCGGGCCACGGTCGACGAGGTCGCCCACGAAGACGGCGGTACGCCCTTCGGGGTGCGCGCCGTCCGCGTAACCGAGCTTGCCGAGCAGGGTCTCCAGCTCGGCGGCGCAGCCGTGGATGTCGCCGATGATGTCGAAGGGGCCGGTGAGGTGGGAGAGGTCGTTGTAGCGCTTCTCGGTGACGATGGTGGCGCCGTCGATCTCCTCCACTCCCCTCAGGACGTGGACCTTCCTGAACCCCTCGCGCTCCAGGTGCTTGAGGGAGCGGCGCAGTTCGCGCTGGTGGCGCTGGATGACGCGGCGCGGCATGCCGGACCGGTCGGTGCGCTCGGCGTTGCGCGCGGCGCAGACCTCTTCGGGCACGTCCAGGACGATGGCGATGGGCAGCACGTCGTGCTCCCTGGCCAGCTGGATCAGCTGCTTGCGGCTCTCGCTCTGCACGTTGGTCGCGTCGACGACGGTGCGGCGGCCCGCGGCCAGGCGCTTGCCCGCGATGTAGTGCAGCACGTCGAAGGCGTCGCCGCTCGCGCCCTGGTCGTTCTCGTCGTCGGCGACCAGGCCGCGGCAGAAGTCGCTGGAGAGCACCTCGGTGGGCTTGAAGTGCTTGCGCCCGAAGGTGGACTTGCCGGAGCCGGTGGCGCCGACGAGGACGACGAGGGAGAGGTCGGTGACGGGCAGCACGCGCCCGTCGGGAGTGGCTTCGGTACTGGTGCCGGTCTCCTTGATCATGCTGCCCGCACCTCCTTCACGTTCTTGTCGCTCTTGTCGTTCTTCTCATGCTTGTCGTTCTTCTGGTGCTTGTCGTTCTTCTGGTGCTTGTCGTGCTGGTCGTGCTGCGTGAACACGGCCATCTGGGTCGGCGGTCCCACCTCGGGGTCGTCGTCGCCGACGGGCACGAAGTCCACGTCGTAGCCATGCCGTCCGGCGACCCGGCGGGCCCAGTCGCAAAACTCCGCGCGCGTCCACTCGAACCGGTGGTCGCCGTGCCGGACATGCCCGGCGGGAAGCGTCTCCCAGCGGACGTTGTATTCGACGTTCGGTGTCGTCACGAGCACCGTGCGCGGCCGCGCGGAGCCGAACACCGCGTACTCCCTG